>QLTX01000051.1 GCA_018725175.1 Candidatus Psychracetigena formicireducens | reverse complement strand
AGCCCAGCCAATTACTTTCCGGGAGAATACATCCAGAATAACCGCCAGGTACACAAAGGCAGTGAGAAAAAGGGAAAAAGGGGACAGGCTGGTTTTTTGTAAAATAGTAAAATGAGTACAAGTTCATAAGTCCAAGATTATTTTAAAAAGTAGCCTGTCCCTTTTATTTTCCTTTTATTTTCCCTCAAGATTCCTCCAAATTACCCTCTTTCCTTCCTCCTAAATAAAATTATACAGTGTGAAGTTAAATATGTCTGTTTATGGAGATCATAACAAATAGTAACCTTCTTAGATATATTATAGATAACCACTCTAATTATCTAATTATCGTTTCTTCTCTTATCTCAACAAACTCAAATTCTCGCTGGGCTGTACACACTTATACCGCTTCCATAATACGACTCATATACATGCTGGTAAATCAAACCGCATTTTTGATGATAGATTTCAGTAGTAAATATTGAGGGAAGATATTCGAGTATTTCCTCAATACACAACCTGACAGATGCCCGAGCTTGTTGCTTCTTCCGCCAATCAAGCACCAGTTTTTCTATTTTCAGTTTTTCCAAAAGTATATGTGAAACTTTTTTGACTGCCATGATATCTTTCTGAGTCATTCTAAATGGTGGGTTCACTAACAAGTCATAAACAGCTAACTCTTCCTCATTCAAATTCTCAGACAGGGCTCGTTTTTCTTCCTTATCAAGACTTTTGACAAATTCCAGTAATCTCCTGTAGTATTCTTCAACATTCATTGAACCAGCATTGTACTCATCAATCAATTTTTGAAACTTCTCTATGTAATCAATGCGAGACTTATTGAGCATATATAAAGCACGCAATTTAGCTTCAATAGCTTTCTTGAGTTGTTCAGATGATATTCGCTTACACCCTTTATTGAATTGTTCTTGTAGCCTTTCAAGATTGATTTTACTTAAATCCAGTATTTTGCCTACCTTATATTCATCTTTACCTGGTTTCTCTTCAATATGTCGTTTTTCCACTTTTACTGATTTATCCAGTATTTCAGATACCTTTTTAAGCACATCCGAAATATCAACTGTGGGTGAAATCGAACCCAACTTCTCAGCAAGAATATGTAATAATCCTACTACTGGCTGAAATTCGCTGGCAGAAATATCCGGTAAAATGGCTTTATAAGTTTTTTGTATGATTGCATTTTTTTCACTGAACTGTGCTTGTCGTTCATCATTTTCCAGAATACTCTCAATAGCATCATCAATAAACCTGACACACTCTAACCCTTTTGCAGATATGATTTTGTTAAGCGAAATACCCCAGCCTTCACACAATTCATCAATCTCTATAATATAACTTCTCAAGGACTCTATTAACTCTTGCTTCTCAATAACAGGACTATCAATACCACCACCAACTAAGGGTACTGCATAAATTGCTAATGCTTTGTTTAAATTGTGAAGCACACCGATATAGTCCACAATGAGTCCTGCAACTTTATGTTCTCCAAACACACGGTTTACCCGGGCAATGGTTTGCATAAGTGTGTGGTTCTTCATCGGTTTATCAAGATAAATCGTTGAGCAGGAAGGCACATCAAAACCTGTCATCCACATTGCACATACAAAGACGATTCGCAAAGGGTCATCCGGGTCCTTGAACTTTTCGTCAAGGTCCTCGTTATTTATTCTTCTACGGTGAGGGATTATATCAGCACCTTTTGCCTTCAAATCTTCAATTTCATTTTGTGAAGGCGAGACAACAACAGCCATATCAGTCTGCTTCATATAAATTAGATTATTACCTAATTCTTCCTTAATGACATCTGTTGCATCCTTATATTCTTCGTGTAATTTATCAGCATATCTATTCCAATATTTCTTAACCTTATCGTACATCTTTACTGCCGTAGCCTTATCAATTGAGACCACCATTGCCTTGCCTCTGAACCCACGGTTCATAAAATGAAGCACGATATCTTGAGCAATATCTTCAAGTCTATCCTCACGGGTTATAAGATGATATTCTTTAGAAAACTCTCGTTCAAATTTACGCTGTTCAACGTCATCAAATTCTGCATCCTCCAAAATTCTCTGGATATCTTCATTCAAGCTTAAATTTACGAGCTGAACTTTTGGTTTTCTATTCTCATAAAAGAGAGGGACTGTTGCTTTATCATCAACCGACTGCCTAAAGTTATATATACTAACATAATCACCGAACACTTCCTTGGTTTTCTCTTCACCAACCATTAAAGGTGTACCTGTGAAACCTATGAAATTGGCATTAGGCAGTGCATTTCGCATATTCATAGCAAAAATATCATACTGAGTGCGGTGAGCTTCATCGGTCATAACGATAATGCTTGACCTCTCTGAAATCACCGGATGTTTAGTGCCTTTTTCAGTTCTGAACTTCTGGATAGTTGTAAACACATAACGGTGATCTTCGCGTAACAATTGTCTTAATTCTTCGCTTGTTTCTGCACGTTCTTGTTTTCCTTTTATAGCTCCGGCACGAACAAACCTTTTATATGTCTGGTCGTCCAATTCATTTCTGTCTGTTACAATAACAAAAGTCCAGTTACCTGGAATCTTCCGCAGGATTTTTTGAGAAAAGAAAAACATTGATTCTGTTTTACCAGCACCTTGCGTGTGCCAGAATACACCGAGGCGACCCTGGTTATCATATATTTTATGGAACGCACTTATGGCATTTTCAACACCAAGATACTGATGATTCTTGGCAACAATCTTGATAGGACCGTTTTTCTCATCCCTAAAAAGGGTGTAATTCTCCAGGATATCTAAAAGCCTTTCTTTATCGCATACCGCCCTGATAACCGTTTCCAGAGAGACAATACCTTGCTCACCTTCGGAATTAATCTTTTTCCATTCGCTAAAATGTTCCCATTCAGAAGAAATTGTGCCAGTTATGCTTCTACTGCCATTGGAAAGAATAATCAGCCCGTTGAACCAGAAGACCTGCGGGATGGTTGATTTATAATCTCGTAAGTTTTCATCATAGGCTTTTTTAAGATTACGATGGCTGGCTTTTAATTCAATAAAAATAAGTGGGATGCCATTCACAAATCCCACAAGGTCAGCCCTGCGGGTATACATATCTCCAGAAATCCAGACCTGAGAAGCAAGGAAGAAATCATTACTATCTATATTATCCCAACCTATAAGGTTAACCCGCACTCCTACCTGTTCTTTTTTGTCATTCATAAAAGATACAAGAGCACCGTTTTTTAGGAGGTCGTAAACTTCCCTGTTTGCTGAAACCATTCCCATTACACTCCGGTCTTGTGTTAAGACTTTTATAGCCTCATCAATAGCAACTTCAGGTAAGTCAGAATTAATTTTTTGAAGCATAGGTTTTAATCTTGAAATTAAAACCACATCTGCTTTTGTCTCCCGACCAAGATAGCTTTTACCATTTTCATCAAACTCATGAAAACAGTACTGAATAGACCAGCCAAGTTGATTGAATAGTTCCATCGCTGGTCGTCCTACAAGCATTTCTTCTGAGTATTTATCACTTTTAGGTGTCATTCTCTTGTTTCCTTGTATCTATATCCAAATATGATACATTAAGTTTGCCTGAGATGAGTTTCGGTAGTAATAAATCACGGGTTACTTTTAGTTTCAAATTCTTTAAATTTAAAACGCATGTTTCTTGTAAAAAACTAGTGACAATTGTGTCATATTTACTCAGTAAATTTTTATCAGGTAATATAACTTTCATAGTTTTAAATACATCCCATGATATAACCGGCATTTTTGTTCCGCCACTATTTTGATTTGCCCAATTAACAGAATCTTCACTAAAAAGAAGAGAAAGCAAAAAAGAAACAGTCGCTGGTTCCGCTGCCTTTATAACAAAAACTGATGTATTTGTTACCCCATCACAAAATGCGTAAAATACTTTGTGAAAATAAGGTCTTATTGAGCCGAACAAAACACTGCCTTTTCTAAATATTATTCTTGATGTTTTTAATTCACAACTTGACCCTAACGAGTTTATTACTAATGACCTTCGCGGAATCCTTGCTAAATCTAACAATGGTAATGTAGAATGCTCTGGCTCTTTATATTTATTTTTTTCAATGTAACAAATGTCGCCCAAAGAAATTACTTTCCACCTCTCAGGTATCTTGCCTAATTCTGAATTAACAAACTTCACCTTTTCATGTCCAGGAAAACGGAAATTAACAAACCATTCTTTGTAAATAAGCTGTGCCATTTCTTCAAGAATTTTAATCCGTCGGGTGTTGTTTTCAATGAGGTCATCGTAAGTGGAGAGGATAGAAGCAATTTTGCGTTGTAATAGATATTCATGGATTTCAAGTTGATAGTCTTCAAATGCTGTCTTATTGTATATTGCTTTACCAGAACCTGTACCACTGGCTATTGATTGAATTCGAGGTGTTTCATATCTCAAACGATAGTAAATATATTCTGGAACATATCTTAATTGGTCAACTATAATGTTGTTTAACTGTTGATTAGTAAAACTTGGGGTTTTTGTTAAACATATTTTTCCAATGGTAGAACCTATACAAACATAACAGACTGTTTTTGGTGGGAGAAGTTTGTTTTTTTGACTCAAATAACCTTTTTCAGAAAGTCTGCGCTCTGTATTTTGAATATGGTAAACATTGTATGATGAAATATCCGAAGGTGTAATAAAAGGATAATCATCACCAAATAATTCTGGTTTCTTTGTAGAAGGTGTTTTGCCTGTAACAATTTTACCTAAATCTTTTATTTTCACTATCTGCATAACTTCAACTTCCTATTTGGTTTTTTCAGAAAATTGCTCATCTAATATTTGTTCCTGATTTCGATGGCTTCTTCAACCCAATCTATGAGGTTTTCCTTGATATGATCATAAACAAATGTGCTCGTTAAATAGGGTGGGTCATAGGCCTTAACAATTTTTGAGAGTTTTTCTCCCTTGATAGTGAAGTCATCAAAGGGATTCCTACCTTTAGATGACTGATTCCTTTCTTTATCCTTTAAATTATGGATATAAATTCCCAAAACTCCTTTATCGTCATTCCAGGCTTTTTTTATTTCATATTTAATCCATTTTCTGCCTGCGGTGTTTGCGCCAATCAGAACACTTATACATGATTTCCCTTCCATTTGTTCGTTAATCCAGTCTTGTATTGCTTCATCTCCACCTCTCGTAATTTGTTCCCAGTCATTATCTGAGACAGGTCTGTTCCCTTCTATCACTCCCATATTTCTAATCTGTGATGCACGCCAGTTGTCAGGTTTATAATGGAAACTGAAAAACACTCTTCTTGCCATTTTATTTTCTCCTAAGCTAATAATTTTTTCAAATTATCCCAATTCCAGGAATAGAGTCGCCCAGCATCTGGAACCGGTGTATAATTACCATCTTTATAACCGATAACTTGAGCAATTGGTATATTCCATTTTCTCGCAAGTGCTATCTCTTTAAGAACTCCGGGGGCTTTATGTGTTTTCGGTCCCACCATAACAAGAACCATGTCAGAACCTTTAATTTTTGTCTTGGCTCTATCCAGCCAGTCCTTTTCTGGAGCGGGTTCTTTCATTGAAGTATCAACAACTTCAAACGGAGAATCCGGCAATTTTGATTGTCCGATAATAAAATCCTTCAAACTTTTATCGTTATCAAAATCAAAACTTACAAAAACTCTTTTTTTCGCCATATCAATTGCCTCCTTTTTGAAATAAAAACAGAATAACAGTATAAATTACTGTCAAAATTGCTATTGAACCATAGAACCATCCTAAAGTTATTGAAAACATTACATGAAACCTTGAGTGTACTTTATATTTTGGATTAGCAAATCGTTCTTTATCGTTTATGTTCATATCAAATAGATACTTATCAGTTGCTAATCTGTGTTCAATTACCCATTCATACAATTTTCTATATTTACGTTCCAACTGCAAAAAATATGCATCCAAAAACCAGAATACCAACAACGGAATAAAAGCAATTAGGACTTGAAGTTTTGTACCTTTCAACAGGAGAGTGACAACGACCAGAGTTATAGCCCATCCTTTTATCATAAACGAATTGAAAGCCATTCTTTTTATAATATCTTGGACTATATCAATTTCCTTCAGCATATATTCCTTTAGATTTGCTTTGTCTTCCATATTTATTTCTCCTGCAATATTTTCGTTATGTTTTCTGATATTTGTTCTTCCAACTCTCTCGCTTCCGCATTCAGCACTTCCAGTTCTTCATTCAGATCCTTTCGTTGTTTTCTTGTTCTTTAATCCTTCTACAACCACTACCCCTATTTGAAAGGTATCATTTTGGACGAAATCACTTTGGAAAGCCATTTCTTCCTCAATTTCTTCCACTGTGGGCAATGAAGATTTTAAGCTCTCAGGCAATGCACGCGTTAATTCATATTCAGAAACACCTATCGGTTTGTTGAACCCACGCAACACATACTCTGCCACAACTGTATTTTTATCCTGACATAAAATTAAACCTATGGTTTGATGATCTGTTTCGTGTTTTAGAACATCATCAACCACATTACAATAAAAGTTCATTTTTCCTGCATATTCAGGCTTAAATTCCCCCTTTTTTATTTCTATCACAATAAAACATCTTAAACGAAGATGATAGAATAAAAGGTCAATGTAAAAATCATTTTCTCCCACATTGAGATGATATTGCCGTCCTACAAAGGAAAACCCTTGTCCTAATTCCAGTAGAAATTTTTCTAAATGTTGAATAAGACTTATTTCCAACTCTCGCTCTCTAAATGGTTCTTCTAAAGTGAGAAAATCAAAAATATAAGGGTCTTTTAAAGATTGTTTTGCTAAATCCGATTGCGGAGAAGGAAGACGCAAATCGAAATTGGTAACTGCCTTGCCTTCCCGTTGATGAGCATTACCATCAATCATTAAATTAAGCACATTACGACTCCAGCCATTTTCTATAGTTTTTTGCATATACCATAAGCGAGAAGACATATCTTTAACCTTCTCCATAAGGATAATATTATGTCCCCATGGGATTTTTAAAATGGTCTGATGCAATTTCCCCAAAATCTCTCTTTGATGTAATTGTGCCACAGTCTGTGGCACTTTTTCTGCATTTTGTCCTTTACTTAATTTTGCAACAGCCTGTTGCAAAATTAGCGGTTCCCCATATTCCTTTGCGAAACGAATCATATAGCTAATATTTCTCTCTGAAAAACCCTTAACTTCAGGCAATTCATTTCTGATATCTCTTGCTAACTTTGGAATGACTCCAGTACCCCATCCTTCCGCTTTTTGCTTTTTGTCTATCATTCGTCCAATATCCCAGTAAAGATAGATTAACTCCGCATTTACAGATAGAACAGCCCGCATCTGCGCTGTTTGGATTCTACTCTTAACTTGCACTAAAAAATCCTGGTATTTATTTCTTTCTACAGACATATCATCCCTCCAGCAATTTGCTTACATTATTCGCAATTTGGGATTCAAGTTCTTTTGCCTCTACATTAAGCACTTCTAACCCTTCATTCAGTTCCTCAAACCTCTCTTTAAAATCAAACTCATTTTGTTCTTCTTCTGCAATACCAACATATCTTCCTGGATTTAAGCTCCATCCTTGTTCTTCAACTTCTTTAATAGTTATTACTTTACAAAGACCTGCTATATTCTGATACTTACCTTCTGGAAAATTTTCTTTTATAAGTTTTTCACTACCATGTACTATCTCAATATCCTCTCCACGATATAATCGCACAATATTAGCAATAAATTCTATCTGCTCAGGCAAAAATTCTCTATGCGCTCGGTCTATCTGCTGATAGATTTTCCTTGCATCAATAAAAAGCAATTTATCCTTCCGGTCTGTATTGTGTTTACCTCTATCTAAAAACCATAATGTACAAGGTAGTGTAACTGTATAAAAGAAGTTAGAACCAACAGCAATCATTACATCTACAGCTCTATTTTCAATTAACTGCTTTCGCAATTCGAGTTCACTTGCCCGTGCATCACTGGCAGAATTTGCCATAACAAATCCAGCTCTACCGTTTTCATTCAAAGCACTGTAGAAAAGTTGAATCCAGAGATAATTACCATTATCCACAGAAGGTATTCCAAATGGAAAGCGCCTGCGGTCATTTTTGATTCGTTCTTTATCAACACGATTCACATTAAATGGTGGATTAGCCATTACAAAGTCAAATCTCCCAACCATATCATGTAAGTCTTCATAGTAAGAGTTAGCCTGTAAGACATCTCCAGATAGTCCATGCACAGCAAGATTCATTTTGCAAAGATTAACTGTTTCCCGTGTTTTCTCCTGTCCATAAATACTAATCTCATCTATTGCTCGTTTTTTATGTTCTTCTACAAATTCAGCACTCTGGACAAACATACCACCAGAGCCACACGCTGGGTCAAAAATCTTACCGTGGAATGGTTGGATAACTGAGACAATCAGTTTAACGACTGATGTTGGTGTAAAAAATTCACCACCCTGCTGACCCTCTGCCATGGCAAACTTGCCTAAGAAGTATTCATAGATTTTTCCAAAAGCATCACCGTCAATATCGGTGGGAATGGATGACATAACTCTAAGGAGTTCAGCAAGAAGGTCGTTCTTGAACCGATTATAAGTTTTTGGCAGAATACCTCTAAGGTCTTCGTTTTCTTTTTCAATAGCGTTCATAGCCTCGTTGATAGCTCTTCCAATATTCGCACCTTCAGGAAGGTTTAACAGGTGTGTGAATCTCGCCTCTTCTGGTAAATACATAACACCGGCAGCTTGATAATCTGTCTTACCAATTTTTCTTCGTTCGGTTGTTCTTTCTGAAAGAATCTTTTCCTGGTCAGCGAAGCGATAATTTGCATATCGTAGGAAAATGAGTCCTAAAACAGGATTAGAATATTCAGAAGACTTTAAATCAGAATTTGCCCTCAATTCATCTGCTACATCCCATAATCGTTTTTCCATTTGAGCAATATGATTTTTTAGCATTGCCTTACTCCTATTTTCTTGTCCTCTTAACATTCTCAATATTTTTCAATCCAACATCCTTTGCTATTTCCAGAAGTCTCTGGAATAAAAATGGGTGGGGAGTTCGTGTGCCTTTCTCCCAATTGTTGATAGTTGAAAATGTAACTCCAATTCGCTGAGCGAACTGTTCTTGTGTTAACCCAAGCTTATCTCTGAGTTCTTTTATTAAATGTGGTAGTTCTTTATTTTTCATGGCATCACCTGGTTACAGTTTCCTTCATATTTATTCTAATAAATATTATATAGGATATTATTTCAAAGGTAGGTGATTTTAAGGTCGAACAGGAAGGTCTTAAAAGTTTTATCATCAAATATAAAAAGATGAGATTACCACAGAACCTTCGGTTCTTCGTAATGACAAGGGAAAGGCGGGGGTTCTGGATAAAG
>QLTX01000050.1 GCA_018725175.1 Candidatus Psychracetigena formicireducens | reverse complement strand
ACGCACAGGCAGGCGTCGCAACCATGACAGGCAGGTAAATTTAGAAGGGGTCTTCTTGCTTATGAGAGATAAATAGATGGTATAATAATTATGATTATGACAAAATTGATTGGTGTTATTATGGCAGCAGGATTGGGGAAAAGAATGAATTCAAAAACCCCTAAAGTTCTGCATACTTTAATGGGTAAACCTCTCATTGAGTTCCCTCTGAAAGCTCTTCGGGAACTTAATCCGGATGGTATTTTGGTAATCTTAGGAAATCAGATTGAACTGATAAAAGAACAGTTGGGAGAGAGATACACTTATATACTTCAAGACCCTCCTTTGGGTACGGGAGATGCCCTTAAACAAATCTTACCCTATTTGAGGGAATATCTGGATAATGCGGTTTTAGTAGTTCCAGGTGATGCTCCTTTTATTAACTCCAATTTATTAAAGGAGTTTACCTATTCACACCAAAATTCAGGATGCCAGGCGTCTATTTTAACGACTATTATGGAAAATCCATCTGGATATGGAAGGATTATAAGGGATGAAAATGGTTCAATTGTAAGAATCATTGAAGATTCTGACCTTACCTCAGGGCAAAAGAATATTAAAGAAGTAAATGCTTCGGTATATATTTTCCGGGCTTTAGCACTTTTAAAGTACCTACCTCAGATAGATAATCAAAATCAACAGGGAGAATATTATCTCACCGATATCTTTGAAAAAATGACGGTAGATAAACAGTGTATTTCAATTTTTTGCTACCAGAATACCCCGGAGATGTTAATGGGAATAAATAATCGTAAAGATCTGGTTAAAGCTCATAAACTCTTGAAAGAAAAAATAATTGAGGGGTTTTTGGATTCCGGAGTAACCATTATTGACCCCGAATCTACCTATATAGAAGATAATGTTTCCATTGAACAGGATGTAACTATCTATCCATTTTCTTTTTTAATGGGAAATACAGTAATAAAAAGTGGTTCTATTATTGGCCCCAGCGTGCTGATTAAAAACTCGGTTATCGGTAATGGATGTAAAATCTATTATTCTGAAATTGAAGAAGCAACCCTGGAACAAGGAGTTAAGGTGGGACCTTTTTCTCATCTCAGGCCAGGCACCTATGTTAAACAAGGAGCTAAAATAGGTAATTTTGCTGAGTTAAAAAAATCTGTAATTGGTGAGAATACCAGGGTATCTCATGTGTCTTACCTGGGCGATTCTAATGTAGGAGATGGGGTTAACATAGGAGCTGGCACTATTGTATGTAATTACGATGGTGAAAAAAAACATCCCACTGTTATAGAAGATGAGGTTTTTGTGGGGAGCAATTCAACCTTAATTGCTCCTTTACGAATCGGAAAAGGGGCTTACATAGCCGGGGGTTCTGTAATAAACAATGATGTGCCGCCTGAAGCATTAGCTTTGGGTAGAGGAATACAGGTTATTAAAGAAGGCTGGGCGAAAAAGAGGAAGGAAAGGAGGAAGAATAATGGCTAATTATGATGAAATCAAAATATTTTCAGGTAGCGGAAACCTAGAACTGTCCAGAAAAGTGGCTAAATACATCGGCTTACCCCTGGGCGATATAGCTTTGAGTAATTTTGCTGACGGCGAAATTAATGTGCAGATAAAAGAAAGCGTTAGAGGGCTGGATATTTTTCTCATTCAATCAACCTGCAGGCCAGTCAACGAAAATTATATGGAACTGTTAATTATTGTGGATGCTTTAAGACGAGCTTCTGCGAGGTCTATAAATGTTATAACACCTTATTTTGGCTATGCTCGCCAGGATAGAAAAGCTAAAGGGAGAGAGCCTATTACAGCCAAATTGATGGCTAATCTGTTAACTGCCGCAGGAGCCAGCCGCATGGTGGCAGTTGATTTGCATAGTGGTCAAATTCAGGGATTTTTTGATATTCCCCTGGATAATTTAAGTTCGCTCTTTATTTTTTATAATTATTTGAAAAAGAAAAAACTTACCGAGGTGGTTATTGCCAGTCCTGACCCCGGGAGTATCGCTCGTTCAAGGTCTTTAGCTGAAGAGTTTCAAGCCCCCCTGGCAGTGGTAGATAAAAGAAGACCCCTGCCCAATGCTTCTGAGGTTATGAATGTAATAGGAGAAGTAGAGGGAAAAACAGTTATCATGCTTGATGACATGATTGATACCGGAGGGACAGCTGCTCAAGCAGCCATAGAACTGAGAAATAGAGGTGCCAAAGATATGTACATTTGCGCTACCCATGCTGTTTTTTCTGGTGATGCCATCAAAAAGCTTCAGAATTGCGGGGTTACCGAAGTTATAGTAACTGATACCATACCTCTTTCAGAAAACTCACTTTCCCCCGAACTTACTGTGTTAAGCGTAGCCCCACTGATAGGAGAAGGGATTGTTAGGATTGTATCCCATAGCTCTATCAGCGAGTTATTTGAGAAAAAGGTTGGAAAAGAAGATATTCCTTCGCTTTTCGACCATACATAATAGATAGGTGCACCTTTTATTAGGTTTAGGCAATCCCGGAAGGGAATATATTTTTACCAAGCACAATGCAGGATTTAGAACCCTGGACCTGTTAGCCGGAGAATATAAACTCAGCTGGGCTAAAAAATATCGCGGGTTATATAGTTCTTTTATATATAACAGTCAAACAGTAGGAATGATTAAACCTCATACTTATATGAATTTAAGCGGACTTTCTCTGGTTTCTTATTTAAAATCGCAAAAAAAGGATTTTTTAGAAATTTCTAATAATATACTGGTCATTCATGATGATTTAGATTTACCTTTAGGGGTAATCAGGTTTAAAAAGGATGGCAGTTCTGGAGGTCAAAAAGGAGTAGAATCAATAGTTGCAATGATGGGAACTAAATCATTTTCCAGATTAAAAATAGGTATAGGCAGGCCATCTGGAGGAATGAGTGGAGAAGAATTCGTATTGCTGCCATTTACTGGTGACTCTGCTATATTATTTGAAGAAACGATAGATAGGGCAGTGGTAGCTATAAAGTGCTACCTTGACAACGGGATTTCCTACGCCCAGTCTTTATTTAATTAATTTTGGATTTAAAACCTTTAACAGCTTTTATTGATTCAATTTTTTTTCAAGAACTTTCTTCTCATTTAAAAAAAGAAAAATGTGTTAGCCTCTTAGCTTCCAAACCTCAGTCCTGGTCATTGCTATTTACCGCTTTAAGCCAGCTTAAACCATTGTTAATAATCATCCCTTTTAAAGAGGCTTATATTCTTTCGCTGGAAATGGTCTCCTGGGGTAACGAGGTAAAACTCCTTTCCCCCGAAAGCGAAGACCTGGAAAAGGACCTTCTGGATTTTTATCAACCTGATAATGTTAGTAAAACTATTTATTTGGCTACCACCGATATCCTTAATTTATATATAGTTTCCCGGGAAACTCCAGAATGGGTGGTCTATAAAGGGGAGAGAGTGCCTCGAGATAATTTTATAAACTTATTACATTCCAGAGGTTTTCATAGAACTAATATAGTTATGCAACCTAAAGAATATGCTATACGGGGTTATATTCTGGATATCTATGAACCGGTAGATAACCAGATTTATAGAATTGAGTTTGATGAAACTGATGAAATAAAGGATATCAGAACGGTTGATTTGCAAACTCAAATATCTCAAGAACACATATCTTCTTTTTCTATCAAAGGTAGTAAGATTGTTTCCAATGAACATTCTCTCCCTTTTTATAAAACCATTCCTGAAAAATATTCATTGATTGCTCTGCAAAAACCCTATCTGGAAGCAGAAGTTGAAGATAATTCCTGTCTAAAAGAACTAAATTGGGATTTAATAATTAATGCCGAAGAGAAAATAGGGAATCAATTAGAATTTGAGGTATCAGAACCTTTCTCTTTTGATAGTTTTAGCGGACAACAAATCATAATCACAGAATATGTAAACCGTGTTAGTAAAATTGTAAAAGAGTCAGTTTCAGTATTCAGGGGAAAGATCAGGGCTGGATTCAGTTTACCCGGGAATGAACTTAATGTTATCAGCGATAAGGAACTGTTTGGGGTAAAGGCCAGCACCTATCCGCCTCCAACAATTCATAAGCAGGTACCTGTAGAAATTTTAGAGGGTTTTGAAAGAAACTCTCCCATTGTGCATTTAAACTATGGCATAGGACTATTTAAAGGTCTTAAACCAGTAGAAATAGCCGGGGAAATCGGGGAATTCCTGGAACTGGAGTTTGCTGGAGGCGATAAATTGTATGTACCTTTTGACCAACTTTTTCAGATCAGGAAATATTCAGGTTCCTCTAACTACTCTCTTTCCTCGCTTGATAGCAAAGAGTGGTTCAAGGTTAAAAAAAGCGCTGAAGATAAAGCTAATATTATAGCCAGTAGACTTTTGGAAATTTATGCCGAGAGAAAGCTGCAAAAAGGTTATACCTTTAAATTAGATGAAGAAGGAGAAGAAGAATTTAAAAAAGGGTTTCTTTATGAAGAGACCCCCGACCAGCTTAAAACTATTCAGGAAGTTAAAGCAGATATGGGTTCGTCTATTATTATGGACCGCCTTATTTGTGGTGATGTGGGGTATGGAAAAACCGAAGTTGCTCTGAGAGCATCTTTCCAGGCAGTTTTTAATTATAAGCAGGTTGCCCTGCTGGCTCCCACAACCATTCTGGCTCATCAGCATTATTTACTCTTTAAAGAAAGATTTTCTCCTTTCCCTGTAAATGTCGGAGTTCTCTCCAGTTTTGTCCCCCGTGAGGAGATTAAAAAAACTTTAACTGGAATGAAAGATGGTTTGGTGGATATCGTTATTGGTACCCATAGTTTGTTGCAAAAAGATATATTATTCAAGAATCTCGGTTTATTAGTAATTGACGAAGAACATAAGTTCGGTGTTTTGCAGAAAGAAAAGATAAAAGACCTTAAAATGAATGTTGACACCCTTTCTCTGAGCGCTACCCCTATCCCCCGAACTTTGAAAATGTCTCTGGAAGGTATCAAAGAGATAAGTTTGCTTTATACGCCTCCTCTGGGTAGATTAGAGGTGAAAGTGATTAATAAACCCTATGATTTAATGATGGTTAAAGAAGCTATAGAAAGGGAAGTAAAAAGGGGAGGACAGGTGTTTTATGTTCATAATAGAATTAAAACCCTTTCCAGTGTGGAAGAGAAATTAAAGAAAATAGTCCCTCAGGTCTCAATCGGAGTTGCTCATGGTCGGATGGACAAAAGAAAGCTGGAAAATATTATGTGGAAGTTTTATAGCGGAGATATAAAGGTGCTTTTATCTACGACTATTATTGAATCAGGGCTGGACATTCCCCAGGCAAATACTCTTATCGTGGAAGATGCTCAAAATCTTGGACTGTCGGAATTGTACCAACTTAGGGGGAGGGTAGGGCGGTCTAATGTCAGGGGATATGTGTATTTATTGTATTCTCCTAAAAGTTTAACCAGGGAAGCGGAAGAAAGACTTAATGCTATTACTGAAAACTCCGGCTTAGGTTCAGGCTTCCGTATTGCAGTTAAAGATATGGAAATAAGAGGTACCGGTAATTTCTTTGGTCCTGAGCAACATGGAAATATTGTAAAAGTGGGCCTTGACCTATTTACAGAAATGGTGGTGAAGAGATTGAAAGGCAGTTCTGAAAATGACCAAGAAGCATCTTCTATTATAAATGTGATCACTGACTGTCAGGCCTATTTACCATTATATTATATTGCAGATGAAGCCTTAAGGTTATATTTTTATAAAAAACTTAGCGGCTGTTCTACCGTCAGGGAAATTATGATACTTAAAGAAGAATTAATAGATAGGTTTGGTAAAATTCCTAAAGAAGCAGATAATTTATTTAAAATAGTATTATTTAAAAGAAAGGCTGAAGAGTTCAAAGCTAAAGAATTAGCGATAAAAAAAGGAGAAGTTTCCATTATTTTTGATAGAATACTTGCTAAAGAAGATTATCATCTTTTTAAAGAAAGTAAGGCAATTAAAAAGTTTATGGTGGTCTATGATTTTAAGGATTTGGTATAATAAAAAATGAGCTACGATAAAACATTAAATTTACCCAAAACCAATTTTTCTATGAAAGCTAATCTTACTCAGAAGGAGCCTGGGTGGTTAGAATTCTGGGAAAAAGAGGATATTTACCATAAGATGTTAGCGATTAATGAAGGCAGTAAAAGCTTTATTTTGCACGACGGACCACCTTACGCTAATGGAGATATTCATCTCGGTCATGCGCTTAACAAGATATTGAAAGATACTATTGTACGCTATAAGTCTATGAGCGGATATTATTCTCCCTATGTTCCTGGGTGGGATTGTCACGGACTCCCAACCGAGCAGGAAGTAGCTAAAAGGCTGAAAATTGATAGGAAAACAGTTTCTATTACTGAGTGGAGACAAAAATGCCGCCAAACAGCCTGGTTATATATAAACCGTCAGCGGGAGCAATTTAAAAGGTTAGGTGTTCTGGGAGAATGGGACAATCCTTATATAACTCTGGATAATGCTTATGAAGCTACCCAGATTAATGTTTTTGCGGAAATGTATTTTGAAGGGTACCTGTATCGTGATTTTAAGACTGTTCTCTGGTGTACCCATTGTGAAACCTCGTTAGCCGATGCGGAAATTGAATACGAAGCTAAGTACTCCCATTCAATTTATGTAAAATTTCCTCTGGTAGGCGAACCGGGAACTTTTTTCCTCATCTGGACCACCACTCCCTGGACCCTGCCTGGAAATCGAGCTATAGCAGTTCACCCTGAGGGGAAATATGTAATAGCTGAATTTGGAAGCGAGAAGATAATTCTGCTGGCAGAAAGGCTTTCTGATATTCAAAACCAAACTGGGCTCAAAAACGGTTTAATAAGTAAAACTGTATTGGGGAAAGAGTTAGCGGGGTTAAGATATTACCACCCCTTGTTGGGAACCTCCCAAAAAACTCTGATAGAAGATTGGGTATCTCTGGAGGAAGGGACAGGTATTGTGCACATTGCACCGGGACATGGAGAAATAGACCATTTAACCGGGAAAAAGCACGGCTTAGACTTACATTCTCCTGTAGATGAGAGAGGTGTATTAACTGGGGATGCAGGACAATTTGCTGGTTTATCTTATAAAGATGCTGAAAAAGAAATATTACAATATTTAACTAACCAGAATTTACTTTTTTGGTCAGGTAAGTTACAACATAGTTACCCACACTGTTGGAGATGTCACAAACCGGTTATTTATAGGGCAGCTCTGCAATGGTTTGTGGATGTAGAAAAATACCGAACCCGGGCCTTAGAGAGTATTGATGAGGTTAAATGGCTGCCTGAAGGTACGGTAAACCGCATTAAATCTATGATAGAAAGTCGTCCAGACTGGTGTCTATCCCGTCAGAGAACCTGGGGAGTTCCTATACCTGTTTTTTATTGCAAAAACTGCCAGGAGGTGGTTTTAAATAAAGAAATTATCCAGCATCTTACTACTTTGTTTTTACAGTACAGTTCAGATATCTGGTTTGAAAATGATGAAAAACAGCTCCTGCCACCTGATACCCGTTGCTTTAACTGTCAGAGTGATATTTTTGAGAAAGAAAAAGATATTATGGATGTGTGGTTTGATTCTGGAATTTCACATTATGCAGTTCTGGAAAAAAGGAAAGAATTAGGGTGGCCTGCCGACCTTTATCTTGAAGGTTCAGACCAGCATAGAGGCTGGTTCCAAACTTCGCTTTTAACCTCAGTCCCTCTTAAGCATTCCGCTCCCTATAGAATAGTGTTTACCAGCGGATGGATAGTAGATGAGAAAGGAAGAACTATGCATAAATCGCTGGGGAATGTCATCAGTCCCTTAGAGGTAATTAATAAACATGGTGCTGATGTTCTCAGGTTAACCCTTACCGGGTCCGATTTTAGCAGGGATGTATCGGTTTCAAAAGATATTTTAGAACAGTTTTCTAATATCTACCGCAAGATAAGAAATACCCTTAGATTTATGTTAGGTAATCTTCAGGATTATAAGGAAACCGAAGAGGTAGCTTACGCTGATTTAGGTGAGTTAAATCAGTGGATTCTACACAGGTTAAACAACCTGGTGAGTGATGTTAGTGAAGCAATGGATGAATATAAATTCTATAGGTTTCACCATCTTTTGCATGATTTCTGCGAAAAAGATTTGAGCGCTTTTTATTTAGATGTTTTAAAAGATAGGCTATATGTTTTACAACCAACACATCCAAGAAGGAAATCTGCTCAAACCACTCTTTATTATATTTTAAGTACTATTACTTCAATGATATCCCCAATATTGCCTTTTACTTCGGAAGAAGTTTTTGCCGAACTCAAGCAAATTTCTAACTACCTTCCAATAACTGTTCATTTAACAGGTTTTCCCACCAGGAAGGAAGGTTATTTCAGACCTGACTTAGAAGAGAAGTACAGTAAAGTATTGTATTTTAGAGAAGAGGTCAACCAAGAATTAGAAAAAAGTCGGAGAAATAATTTGATTGGGAGTTCACTGGAAGCGAAAGTGACGATTTATGCTGATAAAAAGAGTATTTCTTTTTTGGAACAGATTGGTATCAAAGAACTGGAGGATATTTTTATAGTATCTAAGTTAGACTTACAAGTTAATGATAATCCGCTTGAAAATATACATATTTCGCATTATGAGGGACAAAAATGTGAACGGTGCTGGAAATGGAGTGTTAGTGTGGGGAAAAATGGGGAACATCCTACTATTTGTAGCAGATGTGTCCAGGAAGTCTCTGGTTTAAAAGCATGATCCTGATCTCCAACGATGATGGTATTCATTCTGAAGGCATTTATAACTTAGTTGATGCAGTGAAAGACCTGGACCTCGTTACAGTATTTGCCCCTGAAAGTGAGCGAAGCGCTGTTTCTCACGGACTTACTTTACATAAACCATTAAGGATGAAAAAAACTAATTTTAGAATTAGCGATATTGAAGCTTATGCGATAAATGGGACGCCAGCTGATTGCGTGGTTCTCGGTTTGTATAAACTGAAAGAAAATAGACCTAAATTGATTCTTTCGGGTATAAACCGAGGCCCTAACATCGGGGTTGATGTTTTTTATTCAGGAACCCTGGCTGGAGCGGTTGAGGGTTATATAGCTGGCTTACCAGCTGTGGCTTTTTCTTTAGCCAGTTTTACCAATCTTTACTGGGAAACCGCTAATCGTGTTGCTTATTATATAACCCGCCTGGTTATTAAATATGGACTACCCCCAAAGGTGGTTCTTAATGTTAATATTCCTAATTTACCCTACGATAAAATACAGGGATATAAGTGCACATCTCTGGGAGGGTGGGAGTACCGTAACCAGCTTGAGGAAAAGACTGACCCCAGAAAAGATAGTTATTACTGGCTTTCCGAACACATTGTCCATATTTCAACCGGGGATGATAGTGATGTTAAAGCAATAAATGATGGTTTTGTATCTGTAACACCACTCAGTTATTTTTTAAATTCTCCTGAATGTTTTTCAACTATTTCTCAATGGTTTATGAATGAGGAGGTATGATTAATTTTTCTTGATAGAGTAAACTTAACCATTAAGGGCGGAAGAGGTGGTAAAGGGTCGCTTAGCTTTGAAAAAAGGAAGTTCTTTCCCCGAGGAGGTCCTGATGGAGGAGATGGAGGGCAGGGGGGAAATGTAATTCTGAGAGTGTCCGAAAAACTTTATGATTTGTCCACTTTTTCCAATAAGG
>QLTX01000005.1 GCA_018725175.1 Candidatus Psychracetigena formicireducens | reverse complement strand
ATACAGGAGTTTTACGATATGGGAATTCTATTTACCATCCTTAGGGGAATTCTGTTTACCATTACCACAGGAATTCAGTTTACCATTACCAGTTTTCCAATATGCTCAATACTTCCTCAGCCTTAGGCCTATCTCTTTCCTGGTACCATTCCCGGAAACCTTCCCTGACTGCGAGCGCTCTCGCTCAGGCAGGCTTTAGTAGCCTAGGCTCTCTGTAGTTCAGGGTAGTGGTTAACTTAGGTGGTTTAACTTAGGTGGTTTAATTTAGTTAACTCCCAGTCCTTAAGACTCTCGGCTCCTTTAAGTAAGGTATATCTACTTTTAAAAAGCTCTCTTATCTTATCTCTGCCACTTCCTCCCTGCAGCCGGCTTCTTACTTTGTCCAGAGCCTCATTTATATGCCTTAAGAGATGGAACTTATCTATGATGATCTTGGTCCAGGGAAGGGCCATCTGAACTGCCCGGCGGAAGGGTTCGTATTGTCCATGACTACTCCCTTGACCTTTTCTGGCTGGGATATTTTATCCAGGTATTCTTCTACCTTCTTTTGTCCTGGTCCTTCGACCACTTCCATTATTTCTCTGGTCAGCAGATTACACAGGGTAGTGTGAAAAATCCTCCCTTTTCTTACCGAGAACTCATCCAGACCGATGAACTCTGGGGTTTATTTAACCCCCTTAGCTTTTAACATCCTGCCTATCTCTTCAGCTACGCCTGTCCTTACCAGTCCTTCACCTACCCTTTCTTTCTGGGCTACCCTTCTGACAGTTTGATGGAGGGCTTCCCTGCCCAGGTATTCTCTGAATCTTCGGGAGGATCTTCTCCTTAAGCCAAAAACCTCATCCGGTTCCGTAAATACCTTCCTCTCTAAGGGACATCTAAATCTCCTCTTCAGGATCTTAAGTAGTACTATCTTATCCCTTAGTCCTCTATCTTTCTTATACTGTAATCTCCGGTCATGCACTTTGGTGGTTACCTTACCACACTTAAGGCAGTTAGCTTTGCTCCGTAGATAGATTACTTTAACCTGGAAATAATTCTCTAACTCCCATTGCTCTAATATTCTAAGCACTGGCAATCCTAATCTTACTGTGATAGAATCATCTAACATCCGCTTTTACCTCCTTAAATTATATTTCTATAACCTAAGTTTACCGAGGTTGGCGGATGCTTTCAATTACTATATTTCATACTTAATATTGTAGAACCATACATTTTATAATATAATATAGAATGTTAATCTTATTTATAGTTTAAGAAGATAAATTATGATTATAGGTTTATATTTTATATTAACAATAATTTTTATTTAGTTGCTATCCTGATGCTTCGTACTAATAAGCTCAATTTCAAAAAGGATGCTAAATATGATTGTGAAATAGAAAACCTTGATGTTGTAGATATTACTTTGAAATTTAGCCAATCTCTTCAATATGCTACCATATCTCAAAAAGATTACTTTGAAATTAATAAAACACCGTTCCATAACTTCCTTAATTACCTTGAATTAACTTTCCCTCTGGTGCATAGTAAGTTGAAAAAAGAAGTAATAAACGACTATAGCCTATTTTATACCTGGGAAGGTAAAGGAAAAGATACCAATGTATTGTTGATGGGGCATTATGATGTAGTTCCGGTTGAGGGTAGTACCGAAGGAGAGTGGATATACAAACCTTTTGAGGGAACAGTTTCAGATGGATTCATCTGGGGTAGAGGAGCAATAGATGATAAAGCTGGTGTTATCTCTACTTTATATGCTGTAGAGTGTTTGTTAAAAAAAGGGTTTGAACCTGATGATACTATATATCTGGCTTTTGGTCATGACGAGGAAATAGGTGGAAGGGAGGGAGCCTGCCAGATATCTCAAATGCTCAAAGAAAAGAATATTAAAATTGATTATGTTCTTGATGAGGGTGGAGCAATTGTTAGTGGTTTTAACAAGTTTATTGAGAAACCATTAGCCACCGTAGGTGTTGCAGAAAAAGGTTATATTAGTATTGAATTAACTTCTGAAAGTAGTGGAGGTCATTCATCAATGCCTACCAAAAATTCCAGCATTGGAATGTTAAGCCGGGCAATCGTTAATCTTGAAAATAAGCAATGCACTCCAACGCTTAATTGGGTAACTAAATTATTCTTTGAAAGTTTAATTCCTTATATTTCCTACTCATACAAGATTGTTTTGTCCAATCTATGGCTTTTTTGGCCACTATTAGCCTATTATGTTTCTTCGCCTCTTATTAAAGCAATGATTAGAACTACAACTGCGGTAACTATGGTGGAAGCAGGAGTTAAAGATAATATTTTACCAACCATTGATAAAGCAGTAGTAAATTTTCGTATAGTCCCTGGAAATACTGCTGAGGGAGTGTTGAAGCATTCAAGGAAAATTGTTAAGAATACCAGCATAAAAGTTGAAAAATATGGTCAAAGCTGGGATCCTTCAAAAATATCAAGCCTGGATAATGAAGGATATGCAATTTTAACTAAAACGATAAATCAATTATTTCCTGGAGTACCCGTCATACCTAATTTAGTACTTGGAGCTACAGACTCAAGACATTTTTTATCTGTTAGTGAAAATATTTATCGGTTTCGCCCGCTTGTTATTTCTCTGGAGGATATGAAGCGTGTTCATGGAATTAATGAAAGGATACCGATTGTAGATCTGGTTAAGATGGTACAATTCTATGTTTTGTTTATTAAAAATGTCAATAGAATAAAGTGATTTTGATGCATTATTTCCTAAAGACTGCAAGGAGAGATATATATGAATAATTATAGAATTATTGACTTTCCAGTAAATGATAAAAATAATTTAAATAAGTTTATTGATTTTACTTACAAAAACGAAATATATAACGGTGATAAGGACTATATACCTCTTCTTAGGGTTGAATTATCTCAAAGATTTTCTCCATCTATTAATCCTTTTTTTAAGCATGGTCAAATGCACTTGTTTATGGTTGAGTATAAAGGTAAAATAGTTGGTAGAGCTTCTGCCCATATAGATTTTCAGTATGTTGATTATCACCAGTCTAAAACTGGATATTTTGGCTTCTTTGAATGCGTGAATTATGTGGAAGCGAGTAAACTTTTGCTTGGGCATGTCTGTAGGTGGATAAAAGAAAAAGGAATGACTGAAGTAATAGGACCAGTAAATCCTACCATGAGTGAGGAGATAGGAGTTTTAGCAGAGGGTTTTTCAGCACCAGTTATATTAACGGGTTATAATCCTCCGTATTATCCAGAAATATTGACTAATAGTGGTTTTAATATAGTTAAAACTTGGTATGCCTGGCAGGTAGAAATAAAAGCTTTTACTGAAAAAGATGGCTGGTTAAAAAATGTAACTAATAATCTGGAGAAGAGATTTCAGGTAAAAGTTAGAAGTGTAAACATGAAGAAGTTTGATGAGGAACTGGGAGTAGTAAAGTATCTTTTTAATGAATGTTGGAAAAAGAACTGGGGGTTCACTCCGATTACTGACGATGATGTAAAATATGTAGGTTCTAAACTTAAAAGCATTATTGACCCGGACTTAGTTTTATTCGCATATATCAATGGGCAACCAGTGGGCGTATCTGTAACCTTGCCTAATATAAATGAAATTATAAGTGACCTAAATGGAAGCCTTTCTCCCTGGAACATGGCCAAATTACTTTATAGATTAAAATTTAGAAAAATGAAATCAATCAGAGTGTTTATGCTTGGTGTATTGGAAGAATATAGAAACCGCGGCTTAAGTGCGTTATTATATACTAAAACAGCCTTAGAAGTTATTAAGAAAGGTTATACTTGGGGAGAAGCCTCAATGACTCTTGAAGATAACTGGGAGATTAGTAATGTGATAAAAAACGCCGGAGGAGTACCTTATAAGAAGTTTTATATTTTTGGTAAAAAATTATAATATGGATATAAAATAATCGGAGGAGATAATGGCAAAAACATTAACCATAATCGGGTTGCAAACTATACCTATAGTTAAAGAAGGAGACGATATACCAGCCTTAATAATTGAGGCATGTAAAAGAGAAAGTGTTAGTATTGAAGATGGAGATATTATAGTGGTAACTCAAAAGATAGTATCTAAAGCCGAAGGAAGGGTATATGACCTGGAAAATATTGTGCCTTCTAAAAAGGCTCTGGAGTTAGGTGAGGCAACTCAGCGTGACCCAAGACTGATTGAGTTGGTTTTATCAGATACTGTTGAAGTAGTTAAAGCAACACCGGAAGGGTTGATTGTCAGAAATATTCAAGGTAATATCTGTTTAAATGCAGGTGCAGACAGGTCTAACGTACCTGGCGAGACTATTTACTCCTTATTACCTGTAAACCCTGACGAATCTTCTAAAATAATTCGTAAAGGTCTGCAGAAAATAATCAATAAAAGAATCGCTGTAATCATCACTGATACCTATAGCCGACCCTTTAGGAGAGGTCAGGTGGATTTGGCTATTGGCTTTTCAGGTATTTTTCCCTTCAGAGATTATCGACACACAGGAGATCTTTATGGAAAAGAACTAAGAGTTAAAAACACCACTATTATTGATGAAATTGCTTCAGTTACAGAATTAGTAATTGGTCAGTCCACAGAAGCCATACCTGTCTCTATTGTCAAGAACCTAACCTGGGTAGATGGCGATGTAGGAATGAGCGAAATATTGCTTTCCCAGGATGAAGATTTATTTAAAGGAGCACTCTAAATTTTTTTATGAAACTGGATAAAATAATTGAAGAAGGAGTAGATACTTATTTTTCTTTTAACCCTGTTATAGCAACTCAGCGAGGCAATCACAACTATGACCACCTTTTGGCTCGCTATGATACCGATAGTATCGCTACTCAAATTACTTTTTTTGAAAGTTACCTGCAGAAACTTAAGGAGATTAAGCTTGAGGAATTACCTGTCAGGGAAAGAGTAGATTATAAAATATTTAATTCTTTCTTAAATACCAACTTAAGAAATCTGGTTGATTTAAAATTAGCCAAAAAATTACCGATTATTTATATATACTCTTTTTTATACGGTTTATACCTCCTGATTGCCAGAGATTATTTACCACCAGAGAAAAGGCTGGAGAATATTAAGAACCGGTTGGTAGAAGCAAGCAGGGTTTTAAGGGAAGGAAAGATGAATCTGGTGGACCCACCGGCAACTTTCATAAAAATTGCCCAGGAGATAGGTCAAAGCGGACTGATGTTTTTAAAATTCACTATACCCCCTATCTTTGAAAATAATAATCAAAAGCCAGAAGTAGATAGACTAATAGAACAGGTTAGTGAGTCTCTGCAGAATTTTTTATCTTACCTAAACACACTACCAACTAATAAAGACGATTTCGGAGTAGGACGTGAGATATTCAGAAAGATACTATTAGAGGACCACTTTATTTATCATACCCCTGAAGAACTGTTATCCTGGGGAGAAATGGTTCTTAATGATACCATGGTTAAGGTAGAAGAGCTATGTAATACTGTTGAACCAGGGCTTTCTCCACAGGAAATATTTGAGAAATTAAGAGATGACCATCCTTCAACAGATAGCCTGTTAAAAGAATATAGAGAAGAAACCTCCAGGGTAAGGGAGTTTGTTCTGAAGAAAGACCTGGTTGACTTTCCTTTATATGAAAATTTACTTATTGAAGAAACTCCCTTATTTGCACGAACAATTTTACCTTATGTAGGTTATGTTTCACCCCCTCTTTTGCAGAATAAACAAACCGGGAGATTTTGGATAACTCCTACTGAAAGCAAGGGATTGAGGGCTCACTATCGGAAAAGTATACCTATTACTGTAGTGCATGAAGCTTATCCTGGACATCACTTACAATTTGCTTTTTCTGGTTTAAATGAGTCATTGATTAGAAAAGTATCTTATTCACTCCTCTTTAGAGAAGGTTGGGCTTTTTATTGTGAAGAGTTGATGGACAATGTAGGTTACCTTTCGGACCCTATTTTTCGGTTAATTCGTTATAAAGACCAACTCTGGAGGGCAGCCAGGGTAATAGTTGATATTAAATTACACACTCAGGGCATGACAGTTATAGAAGGTGTTAATTTTCTTATAGAAAAAGCTTATCTGGATAGGAATGAGGCTGAATCTGAAGTTAAAAGATATACTTTTAACCCTACACAACCTCTTTCTTTTCTTACAGGAAAGAGAGAGATTATCAGTCTGATAAATGACTATAAAATTAAAAAAGGTGATAAATTTAATTTAAAAGAATTTCATAATAAACTACTTTCCCTGGGAACAATCGCTCCTGCGATGGCTAGGCTGGAGTTGTTTTCTTAGCGAGGAAATAGTTTTTCTCATTCATCTTTTCTTTCAAAATATAATTAAAAATCGGGTAAAATGAAACAAGGTTGACATTTTATGGTGAATATTATAAGATTTTTACAGAATTATTAAGGATGGTTTAATTATGGAATACAGAGCACCCCGCGGCACACGAGACATTTTACCCCCGGAATCTGAGGGGTGGGATATTATTTTAAGTAAACTTACTGTTAGAGCTGAAGAATATGGCTATAAAAAAGTCATCTTTCCCACTTTTGAACATACGGAACTCTTTAAGAGAGGTATCGGAGAGGATACTGACATTGTTCAAAAAGAAATGTATACCTTTCAAGACAGAAAAGGCAGGTGGTTAACCTTAAGGCCAGAAGGAACTGCTTCTTTAGCCCGGCTATTTGTAGAAAAAGGAATTGATAAATTTAATGGAGTATCTAAATATTACTATTTTGGGTCAATGTTTCGCTATGAAAGACCGCAATCAGGAAGATATCGTGAGTTTTACCACTTTGGAGTGGAAGCTCTCGGGTCAGATTCGCCTTACCTGGATGTGGAACTGATCTCGCTTTGCAAAGATACTGTAGAATCTTTTGCTATCAAAGACTACCTAATATATATTAATTCTATTGGGTGTTCTGAGTGTAGATCCCAATATATTTTAAAGCTTGGCGGTTTACTTAAACAGGTTATTGCCTATTATTGTGAAGACTGTCGGCGAAGAGTGACTACTAACACCTTAAGGGTGTTGGATTGTAAAATTGATAAACACCGCAATGCCGAATTGCCAATATTGTCTGATAATCTATGTCCTTCATGCAGCCAACATTATGATGAGGTTAAAAAAGGGTTACAAACCCTTAATATTAACTGGCAGGAAAATCCTAATCTGGTAAGAGGTCTTGACTATTACAACAGAACAGTCTTTGAATTAGTTACTCCCTATTTAGGCGAGAGCACCAGTATTCTTGGTGGTGGAAGGTATGACCAGCTTATTTCCTGTCTCGGTGGAAAAGAAACCCCTGGAGTGGGGTTTGCTTTAGGATTTGATAGGCTTTATCAGGTTGTTTATTCAAATAATCCTGATTTTTTGAATTCCCCGAGAAAAGGTGTGTATATATCATCTCCCGAAACCGGTCTCTGGGACAAAGTATTTAGAATAACTTTTGATTTACGTAATAGGGGGTTAAAAGCTGAATGTAATTACCAAAACCGAAGTCTAAAGTCCCAGGTTAAAACAGCAGATAAAGATAATTATGAATTCTTTTTAACAATATTTCAAAAAGATATGGTTTTGAAAAACCTTACTACAGGTGAAGAAAAAGTATATGAAAACGAAGAAGAAGAAAAAGTCCTGGTATTACTTTCGGGTAAAGGAGATATGAGTTGAAAAGAACCGTATATGCTGGAAATGTACATAGCATACATGTTGGTGAATATATAACTATTAAAGGCTGGGTTCAAAAAATCAGAAATCATGGAGGTGTTCTCTTTATAGATGTCAGGGATAGAGAAGGGGTGGTGCAAACTGTTTGGCATGATTTTCTTAGTACTGTTCATGCAGAACTTTTACTAAACATTAAACCGGAAGAGGTTGTGGAAATATCAGGATATGTGAGAAGAAGACCTGAAGAATCTATTAATTACCAGATTAAAACAGGAGAAGTTGAAATCCTGGGAAGCGATATAATCCGCATAAGTTCAACTCTCCCCTTACCATTTGAGATTTCCAGAGAATTTCAGTTAGATGAGCTTTTGAGGATGAAATACAGATATCTTGATTTAAGAAGAGAGTCACTTAATAAGAATATTATTTTCAGGTCGAAGATTTCTAAATTAGTAAGAGATTTTTTCCACGGGAATGGTTTTATAGAGGTGGAAACACCCTTAATTGTAAAATACACTCCTGGTGGAGCAAGAAACTTCCTGATACCCAGCCGTGTATTTACTGGGAAATTCTTTGCTCTGGCCGAATCACCCCAGATTTATAAACAACTGTTGATGATTGCAAATTTTGACAAATACTTTCAATTATCTAAATGTTTTAGAGATGAAGACCCCAGGTCGGATCGTCAAATTGAATTTACCCAAATAGACGTAGAAATGTCTTTTATTGATCAGTTTGAGGTTATGAGCTTAGTAGAAAATCTCCTCGGTTTATTATGGAAAGAAATCCTTGATATTGACCTTCCCAAGCCCTTTAAAATCATTACTTACGATGAATCAATTTGTAGATATGGAACCGATAAACCTGATTTAAGATATAGCTTGGAAGTATTAGACTTCACTACTATTTTTCAACATAGTAACATTCAGTATTTAAAAGAGGCTCCCTTCGTCGGTGGCATTATATGCCGCAATGCTTCTAAAACCGGTCGAAAATACCTCCAGAGTTATGATGAGTACCTAAAGAGCTATGGAGGAAAAGGAGTTAAAGTCCTTAAATTAGACGAACAAGAAAAAGACCCTGAACTATTTACAGCTCTTAAAACAAAATATGGCATGCAACCAGGTGATGTTTTAATGGTGATAGGTGGAGAGAAATACCGCTCCCTGGAATTGCTCGGGCTTCTAAGAAAGAAGATTATTGAAGTGGAAAAAATCCTCCCTGATAAGGAATTTGAGTTGGTATGGGTGGTAGACTTTCCCTTATTTGAATTAAGTAAAGAAGGAAATATCAACTCCAAACACCATCCTTTTACCTCACCCCTGGTTGAGGATATTCCATTATTTTCGACCAACCCCTTAAAGATGAGAGCTCAAGCTTATGATATAGTGATAAATGGCGTAGAATTAGGAGGAGGTAGCCTAAGAATTATTTCCCCCGATATTCAGCAGGAACTGTTCAAAACTCTGGGTCTTAGCGATAAAGAAATAGAGGAAAAGTTTGGGTTTCTTTTAAAAGCTCTTTCATTTGGAGCACCGCCACACGGGGGAATAGCTTTGGGGTTTGATAGGCTGGTAGCTATTTTGATGGGAGAAGAATCAATTAGAGAGGTTATTGCTTTTCCTAAAATGACTTCTACTTATGACCCCCTAACAGATGCTCCTTCTGAGGTTGAGCACCAACAGCTCAAAAACTTACATATAAAAGTGGAGGATTAGTATTGGATACCGAAATCTCCTTATATAGAAGATGGAGACCACAATATTTTAGTGAAGTTGCAGGACAGCTACATGTCGTTAAAACTTTAAAGAATATGGTTGAGGGTGGGAAAATAAATCATGCTTACTTATTTACCGGGCCGCGAGGTACTGGTAAAACCAGTATTGCCCGAATATTAGCCCGAGCAATAAACTGCCTGGATCCATTAGAGGGAAACCCCTGTGGAAAGTGTATTCCTTGCATTAACTTGCTAAGTGGTAATAGTATGGATATATTGGAAATTGATGCTGCTTCTAACAGAGGCATTGATGAAATAAAAGATTTAAGAAGTAAAGTAAGCTTTACTCCAACTCTTCTTAAATATAAAGTTTACATTATTGATGAAGTTCATATGCTTACTACGGAAGCTTTTAACGCTCTATTAAAAACCCTTGAAGAACCACCTAATTTTGTAGTTTTTGTTTTAGCTACCACCGAACCCCATAAAGTTCCCCCAACAATTGCCTCCAGATGTTTGAGATTTGATTTCAGGAATCTCAGCGAAGAAGATATGATTAACTTATTAAAAAAGGTATGCAAACATGAAGGGTTTTCCATAGAAGAGAAATCTCTTTCCGTACTTATTGAAGCTTCACAGGGCTCACTTAGAGATGCACTTACTTATCTTGAGCAGGTTGAATCTTTTGCCGGTAAAGAAATGAAAGATGAAGATGTCTATATTGTGCTGGGAATTCCTTCTCCTAACTGGGTGAGAGAATACCTTCAGGATTTATTGTTAAAACGAAGGGAAAATGGGATTAACAGAGTAGAAGAGCTCGTAAGTTTAGGAAGGGATTTTCGCCAGAGTATCAGACAGGTAACAATCCAATTAAGAAATCTGATAATTATCAGAATGGGAGAGCAGGGAAAAAAGATTTTTGTTGATGAAGAGCTGCTGACCAAGACATCTGATGTTCCTATTGAAGAGTTGATTATTATTCTGGATAAATTGATTTCACAGGAAAATGAGCTCAGGTTCAGCCTTGACCCCAGGCTTACTTTAGAATTATTTACCTTGAAGGAGGCCTCCCCGGTATCTACTAAACTTCTAACCAAAGAAGTTGTGATAACAGCCAAACATGAAGAGTTTTTACCGGAGACAAAAACTATCAGCCCATCAGTTGTTTCCGAAACCACCTTTTCTCTGGAAAGTTTTCTTAATTTTATAAAGGAGACTAAGAAACATTTTATTTTTGGATCTATGATTAGCCTGGCAGCAGAACATTCCTTTACTGATAATGATTTAACTCTTTATTTTCGGGTCAAAGAAAAACCTCAGCTGGAATTTTTGAGTAAAGAAAAGTCAAATCTGGAAAAGATGCTATCAGAATTTATTAAAACCCCCTCAACGATATCCCTGAAATATATACCTGAGAAGAGTTCTGATTTTGATTTACGAGAGGATACTATTGTAAAAAAAGCCCTGGAACTATTTGAAGGGAGCTCACTGATTGTAAGAAAGGTTGACAACGATGAGAAGTGAGTCGCCTTCTTTAAGGAAATTAATTACTCAACTACAATCACTACCAGGTATTGGGTACAAAAGTGCCAGAAGGCTCGCTTTTTACATAATTAAACTGCCTATCAGTAAAGTTGAAGAGCTGTCTGCTGCCCTGGTAGATGCTAAAAGAAATTTAAAACTTTGCTCAATCTGTTTTAATTTATCTGATAGTGACCCCTGTTTTATTTGTAACGATTACTCCCGTGATAGAACGATACTTTGCGTGGTGGAGCAACCACAGGACATCATTACTGTTGAAAGGACCGGTGAGTTTAAAGGTCTTTATCATGTTCTTCAAGGAGCCCTTTCTCCCATGGATGGAATCGGACCCGATAACCTCAAAATGAAGGAATTAATCAACAGACTGGTAAATTCCTTTTTTAAGGAAATTATCCTAGCCACCGACCCCAATGTTGAGGGCGAAGCTACGGCTATTTACCTTATGAAACTACTTAAACCGCTAAATTTCAAAGTAACCAGAATTGCTCAAGGGTTATCTGTGGGAAGCGACCTGGAGTATGCAGACGAGGTTAGCCTGAGCATAGCCTTTAAAGATCGCCTAGAATGGTAATAAATTGAATACACAAGATTCGCTTGATGATATTAAGATGCTCCTGGAAGTCTTACCTCAGGATATATTTGAAACTATTTGCTCATTTGATGATTTAAATGAATTACTGGAAGTAATTTTTGATTTAGGTAGACCGGTTGAGGTTAGGTTGATAAATCATACTGTGGTTTTAAAAGATAGAATTGTTGACAAAAAAGACATAGCTTACATAACACGGCTTATCGGAGAATTTGGCGATGATAATAGGGCTGGTATTGAAAGAACTTTACACCGAATTTCAGCTATCAGAAACAGGAATGGCGATATTATTGGGCTAACCTTAAGGGTAGGTAGGGCGCTTTATGGAACTATTGCGATTATCAGAGAAGAACTGTCTACAGGAAAGAGTATTCTGCTTCTGGGGAAACCAGGTGTAGGAAAAACTACCCTTTTACGAGAAGGTGCCAGAGTGTTGTCTGATGAGTTAGGTAAAAGGGTTATTGTGGTTGATACCTCTAATGAAATTGGTGGTGATGGCGATATTCCTCATCCAGCAATTGGAAACTCAAGGCGAATGCAGGTACCCAAACCAAATTTACAACACGATATTATGATTGAAGCGGTAGAAAATCACATGCCTGAAGTTATTATAATTGATGAAATTGGAAGGGAAGAAGAAACCGCTGCCGCAAGAACTATCGCTGAAAGAGGCGTAGTATTAATAGCCACCGCTCATGGAAATACTTTAGGAAATTTATTGCAAAATCCTACATTATCTGATTTAGTGGGGGGGGTGCAGGCGGTAACCTTGGGTGACCAAGAAGCCAAGCGGAGAAGGACTCAAAAAACTGTCCTGGAAAGAAAAGCTCCACCGACCTTTGATATTCTTATAGAGATTCAAGATCGCGACACAGTTGCTGTTCATCATGATGTTAGTAAAGTAGTGGATGCTTTTTTAAGAGGTTATGAAGCAAAACCGGAAATCAGGAAAAGAACAGAAACGGGAATTGTTCAAATCTATTCGGAAGAATTACCAATTATTGTTGAAGAAAGCGAGCCAGCACTAATTTCCATGATCAAACTATTTCCTTTTGGAGTTAATAAGCACAAGCTTGAAAAAGCAATACAGGAGAATTCGTACCCCATAGCAATTTCTAAAGAGGTTAAAGATGCTGATATTCTTCTTATCTTGAAATCAAATATAAAGCGAAAATTAAAAACCTTAAGAATGGCTTTTGACTTAAAAATACCTATTTATACAGTTAAAAACAATACCGTAGCTGACATGGTTCTTTTTTTGAGGTCAATTTACCAGCATAATAGTGAAAATTCAGATATGGTTACTGAAACTAAAAGTAAAATACAGGATACAATTAGAACAAGAAAACCTCAAGAATTATCTCCACAGGGGTCCCAAATAAGGAAAATACAACATACGTTGGTTGACAAATATGGATTAAAATCTGAAAGTAAAGGGGAAGAGCCTTTCCGTAAAGTAGTTATATACCCAAAATGAATAAAGGTATTTTTATTACTATTGAAGGATTAGATGGAGCTGGGAAATCTTTGCAGGCCAACCTTCTGGCAAAAAAACTTCTGGAGATAGGTTTTCCAGTTACCTTAACCCGAGAACCTGGTGGAACCCAGGTTGCTGAAAAAATCAGAGAGGTGATTCTTAACCAACGAATTAGCTCTAAGGTTGAAGCTTTACTGTTTTTAGCTGCACGGATTTCTCATTTAGAGGAAGTAATCAAACCAGCTTTTGAAAAGAGAAGAATAGTTATCTCCTCAAGATATATTGATTCAAGCATTGCTTACCAGGGTTTTGGTTTAGGTTTAGGAGGAGAAGAAATTCTTAGTCTTAATGAAAGGTACACTTCCGCTTTTTGGCCTCAGTTAACCCTCTATATTAAAATAGGTTTAGAAGTAAGCATGAAAAGAAGAGGAAAAGATAGGATAGAAAGGAGACCTGACAGTTATTATACAAGAGTTGAAGAAGGGTATAATTGGCTTATAAGGAAATTTCCAGAAAGAATAAAAGTAATAGACGGAGAAAGGCCCATAGAAGAAGTTCACCTTTCTATTTTTAGAGTTGCTCTGGATTATATTAACAGGATGATATGAGTTTCGAAAACATTATAGGACAGGAAACAGCTAAGAAGATTTTACAGGGTTTTCTTAAAAGGAAGATTTTTAACAGGACTTTTCTTTTTTATGGCCCACAGGGGATTGGAAAGTTTACCACTGCTTTAGTTTTTTCCCAGGGAATTAACTGTCTTAATCTAAATGATAATAACCCCTGTTTTAACTGTAGAGCCTGTCTATTGATCGGTAATTTAAAACACCCAGATTTATTAGTTATAGATGGAAGCATTAATGCTAATATCAAAATTGAGGATAGTTTTAAAGTGCACGATTTTGCTCGTACATTGCCTTTAGAAGGAAAGTTTAAAATAGTGATTATTAGAGATGCCCATCATTTCACTACCGAAGCTGCTAATAATTTATTGAAGATTCTTGAGGATCTACCTGAGTATCTAACTGTAATACTAATTTCTTCTCACCCACATTTATTGTTATCAACTATTCTTTCACGAGCGGTGAAGGTTCAATTTTTTTCTCTATCCCAGGAACAAATAGAATTATTTTTACTTGGCAACTATGAAATTACCGAGGGACGCGCTCATCTTCTGTCAGGGTTGTCTCTTGGAAGTCTGGGTAAGGCGATAGACTATATATCCGGAGACTCATTTATAAATATGAGAAAATCGGTAATAGATTATCTATATTTTTTAAAAAATAACAGGTTAGTTGATGCTTTCACCAACCTTGGAATTCAGGATAAAGATAGCAGGGAAGAGTCATTAAAAAAATTAGAGATTTTAAGTCTTCTGGTAAGAGATTTATTAATGTATTCTGCTGGATACAGCCATCTTATGATAAATATTGACCTGGAGAGAGATATTAAGGAAATTTGTGAGGGATTAGATTTTGAAGTAATTCAAGAATGTCTGTCCTTCATAGTTAGTTCCATTAAGTCAACAACAGACTATAATGTAAATCCCACTCTTTTTTGGGATAAAATTACTATAAAAATAAAGGATTATATATATGCATGAGTTATTAGTAATTAGAATAAATCAGGGTATGGAAGTAGTTTTCTCTGAATTTACAGACCAGGAAATTCACCTTGATGATCAGGTGATAGTGGAAAAAGAAGGTAAAGAGGAAGTAGGAAAAATCGTCAGAACCCACTTTTTAATACCCTCAATCAGTGAAAAAAATATGGTCAAATTTTTAAGATTTCCTAATGAATCTGACAAAGAAAAAATTGCTAAAATTGAAGAAGCTAAAGAAGAAGCAACCAATATTTTCCAGGATTTATTAAAAGAACACCATTTACCTATTAAATTGATAAAAACAGTTCCCTCGTTTGGAGAAAATAAAATTGTATTTTACTTTTTCTCAGAAGAAAGGGTGGATTTTAGGGATTTAGTTAAAGAATTAGCAAAAAAATTAAAAAAGAGGGTTGAGCTCTGGCAAATAAATCATAGAGAAAGAGCTAAGCTATTAGGTGGACTAGGACCCTGTGGACAGGTTACCTGCTGTAATAGATTTATTACAGAATTTAGTTCAATTGGGGTGAATATGGCAAAAATACAAGGTTTATTAGTCAGTCCAGAAAAATTATCGGGAATATGCAGCCGCTTAATGTGTTGTTTACGTTATGAATTGGATTTTTATGAAGAGTTAGAAAGAAAGCTACCTAAAGTAGGCGATAAAGTAAAAACACCTGTGGGTGAAGGTATAATATCAGAAAAAAACTTGGTTAAGTCTACGTTATTGATTAAGTTAAATGATGGAACAGAGAAATCTTTTCCCCTAGATATTTTTCTTTCTGAAAAAAAGAGAGCTTAAAATTTCAAAAGATTTTATCCATTTATCTCCTGAAATAAAATTTGCCTTGCTAAACAATAAACCTGTTTTAGCCTTAGAAACTGCAGTGTTAACACACGGCTTACCCTTTCCTGACAATGTGGAATTATCTCTAGCTTTAGAAGCTGTTGTAAAATCAACTGGTACAATACCTGCTACCATCGGAATAGTAAAAGGAAAAATAAAAGTAGGTCTGGATTTGGATGAGATTGAATTTTTAGGAAAAGAAAAAGATTCTGTTAAACTATCTGCAGCTGACCTTTCTTATGCTATGACTAAAAAACTATCAGGAGGAACTACAGTTTCCGCAACCTTATTTATCTCTTACAAAAGTGGTATAAAAGTGTTTTCCACAGGTGGGATTGGTGGAGTACATAGGGGTTGGGAAGAGGGGTTTATAGATGTTTCTCAAGATTTGATAATGATGTCTCAATATGAAGTGGTAATTATTTCTAGTGGCGTTAAGGCTATACTTGATATACCTAAAACGATTGAATATTTAGAAACTCTGGGAATACCAGTGGTTGGTTACCAGACAAAATATTTTCCAGCTTTCTATTCATACGATACTCCTTACAAATTAAACTCATATTTTATGGATATTAAAAGTTTAGTAGATTACCTGGATATGCAATCAATACTTGACCAGAAGAAAAGCATTTTAATTCTTAATCCACCCCCGGAAACATCAGGTATTCCTTATAATGATGTGCAACTGTACATAAAAAAAGCGGTAAAGGATGCGAAATCAGCAGGTATTAAAGGAAGGGATCTGACGCCTTATCTTCTTAAACAGGTTAATTACTATTCTCAAGGTACAACTTTACAGTCTAATAAAAGTTTATTAATAAGTAACGCTATATTAGGTTCACAAATATCGCTTGCCTTAAGTAATCTTAAGCGCCCTGAATAAATAGTAATTTTCAAACTATTTTTTCTATATCTTTACTATTTTCTAAAACCAGGTTAACCAACTCTTCTTCCTGAAAAATAGGATGGAAGATGGGAATGTTAGAAGAATTAGTAATTAAATTAGAAGCCAATCCAGATATAGCAATAATAGATCGATCATTTATAGGTAATTCTTCTGGAGAATGGGCACAAAATATTTTTACTCCTTCAACCGGTAAATTCCCTTCAATAACCAGGTAATCGCATTCAATATATTGCAATAACTTATCTATTTTGATTCTCCAGGGAGCGAAAATAGCGGTCTTATGCAAACCCAAACCTACGGTTAAAGTAGATCCTGCAGATACATGTCTAAAAGTATCAGTACCTTGAGAATCCGGCTCAAAGTCAGGGGAGTGGATATCTTTAATGGAAGCTACCGAAAAACCTTTTCCAGTTATGCCTCTTATAAGGGACTCTACTACAGTAGTTTTACCAGATTTATGTTGTCCAAAAACGATTACAACTTTCAATCCAAGATTTTAATTAGATTGGCCATTTCAATAGCGTTTAAAGCAGAACTCCATCCCTTATTGCCAGCTTTGCTTCCTGCTCTTTCAATGGCTTGTTCTAAATTGTCAGCAGTAATAATCCCAAAAATAACAGGTACTCCCATTTCCAGGTTAATTTGCGCAATTCCTTTAGCAGTTTCATTAGCCACATACCCAAAATGTGGAGTACTGCCTCTAATAACTGCGCCCAGGCAAATAACCGCATGATGTTTTTTTCTTTTGGTGACGGCTTTAGCAATCAAAGGTATTTCAAAAGAACCAGGTGTCCAAAAAATATCAATATCATTTTCTTTTACTCCATGCCTGATTAAACAGTCCTTAGCTCCGTCTAACAATTTAGAAGTGATGAATTCATTAAACCTGCTTATTACTACCGCAACTTTTAAACCATCTCCCAGCAGATTTCCTTCAAATACTTGACTCATAGTTTATTCCTCCTTAAGTTAATCTTACAAATCTAAAAGATGACCCATTTTCTCTTTTTTAGTCTTTAAATATTTTAAATTAGCCGGTTGAGGGCAAACGGTTAAAGGTATTCTTTCTATGACTTCAACCCCGTATTCATTTAAATCAGAGATTTTTTGAGGGTTATTTGTAATCAACCGAACTTTCCTAATCCCTAAATCCTTAATTATTTGTGCACCTAAGCCATACTCCCTTAAATCTGCTTCAAAACCCAGGGCAAGGTTAGCTTCAACTGTATCCTTACCCTCATCTTGAAGCTTATAGGCTTTTATTTTGTTCATTATCCCAATTCCTCTTCCTTCCTGCCTCATATAAAGAAGCAAGCCATTCTGATTTTTTTCAATCATGGTCAAGGCAGAAGAAAGCTGTTCTCCACAGTCACATCTTATTGAGCTAAACACATCGCCAGTTAAACATTCAGAGTGGATTCTTATCAGAACAGGCTCCTCAGGATTAAAACTTCCTTTTTGTAGAGCAATATGATAGTTGTTTTCTATTTTATCTTCATAAACTAATAATTTAAATGTTCCATAACTTGTTGGTAAATTAGCAGTGGTTATTTTGTTCACCAACTTTTCCTGTTTAAATCTATATTTAACTAATTCTGCGATGGTAGTTATTTTAAGGCTATACTTCTTAGAAAACTCCAGAAGTTGTGGTAATCGGGACATTGTTCCATCATCGTTCATTATTTCGCAGATAACTCCAGCAGGATAAAGGCCGGCTAAGGAAGCTAAATCAACTGCTGCTTCAGTATGTCCGGGCCTTTTCAATACACCTCCTTCTTTAGCTTTTAGAGGGAAAATGTGACCGGGTTTTTTAAAATCATGGCTTTTAGATGTTGGTTCTGTAAGTTTTTTAATGGTTTGGGCACGCTCGTAAGCTGAAATACCGGTGATAGTATCAATTCCATCAACTGAGATGGTGAATGCAGTATCGCACATATAATTTCCCCCAGGAATCATCATTGGTAGGTCTAATTCTTTAAGCCGGGCTTCGGTCATTGGTACACAGATGAGCCCTTTGCCATAAGTTGCCATAAAATTAACAGCCTCTGGGGTTACCATTTCTGCTGCCATTACCAAGTCTCCTTCATTTTCACGATGTTCATCATCTACTACAATAATCATTTTTCCTTTTCTTAAATCTTCAAGAATTTCTGGTATTAAACTGAAATTAACATTCATTTATTAATATTTTATTAACCTCCGTCTCTAAATCATTAAAAACCGCTTTGTATAAGATATTCTTCGGTAATGGTTTTAGGAACATTACCTTTAACACTAGGTAAGCTTAACATTTTACTTACATATTTTGCCAGTATATCGCTCTCCAGGTTTACTTTTGAGCCAACACCCTTAAAACTCAGGGTAGTATTTTCCAGAGTATGCGGAATGAGATGAACAGAAAAACTTAACTCTTTTACTTCTACCACGGTTAGGCTTATCCCATCAACAGCTATTGACCCCTTACTGACCACCATACTCAAGAGGTTTTCTGAAGCACTTATTTCGGTTGCTACTGCCAAACCTATTTTTATTTTATTAATAATTACCCCCACCTCATCTACATGCCCTGTTACCAGGTGTCCTGCTATCCTGTCGCTTAATAATAAAGCTCTTTCCAAGTTTACTTTCTGATTGGGAGCTAACAATGACAGATTGGTTTTGGATAAGGTTTCTCCTATTACCTCAACGGTAAAATTATTCTGGTTGCAGTGGATAATCGTTAGGCATACCCCGTTAACTGAAACGCTATCGCCTACTTTTAGAAATTCAGAAATATTAGATGTAATAGTAATTTTTGAACCCTGGTTATCAAACCTGATATCTTTTACTATAGCTAATTCTTCAATTAGTCCGGTAAACATGGTTTTTCCTTACTCACATAACCTTCAAAATGAAAATTGCTGTCAATTTTTTTTACTGATAAATCTATAATTTTGTAAGCATCAACAAGTTTTTCAATACCGGCTCCCCCTACAAGAGAAGGAGAGGTTATGCCACCAATTAAAATAGGAGAAACAAATAAAACGAGCTTATCAACAATGCCTGCTTGAAGAGCGCTGGCGTTTACCGTAGGACCACCTTCAATTAACAAGCTGGTGATATTGCGTTCACCAAGAATGGTTAACAAATTATCAAGGTCAATTCGTAAATCTTGAGTACTTTTAGTAACTAATACCTGTACTCCCGCCCTTTCAATAGTTTTAATTTTTTTCGGGGTAGCTCGCTCAGTAGTAACAACTATTGTGGGGGACGGAGATTTTCGAGATAACTGTATGACCTGACTGGAAGGGGGAATCCTTAGAGTACTATCCAGAATAATTCTTAGGGGGTCGTTAGCTTTTTTTCGCAAACGACAGGTTAACTGTGGGTTATCCATAATAACAGTATCAACCCCTACTAAAATAGCATCATTTATACTTCTAAGCTTGTGAGTTATCTTTCTTGACTTTTCACTACTTATCCATTTAGATTCACCCCTATGCGTGGAAACCTTCCCATCAAGACTTATGGCGCCCTTTAGAGTTACAAAAGGTTTTCTTGAAGTTATGTATTTTACAAATACCTCATTTAGTTTAAGACATTGTCCTTTAAGAACATCAGTTTTGACTTCTATACCTGCATTTCTTAACTCTGCAAATCCCTTACCAGAAACCAGGGGGTTAGGGTCTTCCATTCCTGAAACGACTTTTATGATACCTGATTCAATTATCATTTTAGTGCAGGGAGGAGTTTTACCGTGATGACAGCAGGGTTCTAAATTTACGAATAAGGTTGCACCTTTTGCCTTTGAGCCAACTTCTCTTAAAGCCAGGACTTCAGCATGAGGTTCTCCTGCTCTTTGGTGATAGCCTTTCCCGATGATTTCACCATTTTTGATAATTAATACACCAACCAGAGGATTAGGGCTTACCCTTCCCCTGCCTCGTTTTGCCAGATTGATAGTTTTTTTCATTAAATAATTGTTTATATCCATAGCTGTAAAGTGGGAAAAGGTATGAATATAAAGAGTTAACCCTTTTCCCATCCGGACTTTAACCGTCGGCACCGTAATTTCATCGGTTCAACCATTTACTGGTTCGCGGGCTTTAACCGCCGGTAAGGAATTACACCTAACCCCAAAGGGTACATAATAATTATACCTGCATTGTCAAGGAGTGGATAAAAAATTAACTAAACTTAACTATGGTATAATTTTTTTGATATGACTAATACTAAAAACAAACAAAGAAAAAAAAGTAATAAAATGAAAAGAGCTTTTATCATAGCTTCTCTCTTTATATTGACCGGTACAGTAGTAGCAATTTCTTTCCTTGCTTCAAATTTTATTATAACTTTATCTGAAAATATCCAAAAAATTCCTTTAATCATGGAAGAGTTATCTATGGATGTGCCAGAAGCTTCCCAAATTTTTGATTCTGAGGGGAAGTTAATCGCTATTATCCACCTCGGGGAAAGGCGTTTTTACACCCAGTTGAAAGATATTTCTCCTTTTCTAATTAATGCTATTATATCTACCGAAGATGTTCGCTTTTATAACCATTATGGCATAGATTTAAGAGGTATTTTCAGAGCTTTATGGGTGAATATAAGAACAGGTAGGATTGCTGAAGGCGGATCAACTATAACTCAACAATTAGCCCGAGATTTGTTTAATCTTACCCGGGAGAGAGCTTGGGAAAGGAAAATCAAAGAAATTATTTTAGCCCTTCAACTGGAGAGAGAATATTCTAAAGATGAAATCCTGGAAATGTATTTAAACATTTATTTCCTGGGAGGAGGTAATTATGGAGTGGAGGCCGCTTCTCGGTATTATTTTGGGAAGTTATCCAGGGATTTAACTTTAGCAGAGTCAGCTATGATTGCAGGAATCTTTACAGCTCCTTCAAGATTAAACCCGAGAGTTAACTATGAAGGAGCAAAAAACAGGATGACGGTAGTGCTAAATAGAATGCTTAGTAATGCAGTTATCACCGAAGAACAGTATAAACAGGCTCTCGAAAATCCTCCTTTAGTCAGATCCCTGGAGGAGACATTTACTCCTTCTATTCAGTATTTCACTGACTATGTAAAAGAATACCTGCAAAAATTGTTACCCCGAGATATTTTATTTGGTGGGGGATTAAGAATTTACACAAGTCTTAATCATGAAGTACAGGTTCATTTGGAAAAAGCGTTAAACAGTCAGTTAGAAAATCTAGTTAAAACAAGAACCATCAAAGAATATAAAGACGAAAAAGGTGTACGACAGCCTCAAGGAGCTTTAATAGCAATTAACCCACAAACAGGAGAAATATTAGGAATGGTAGGAGGGAGGAATTATAAAGAAACGCCTTTGAACCGTGTTTTTTCCTTAAGACAACCCGGGTCAACTTTTAAGGCTTTTGTATATGCTGCAGCGATAGAATCAAAATTAGTTACACCTCTAACTATCCTTAATTCAGAACCAATAACTCTAAACACCCCTGCTGGTACCTGGACACCAACGGAGTATGTGCGAATTAAAGGAAGGAATTTTTATGGACCTATGAATGTTAGGGATGCCTTAGTTCGTTCATCTAACATCGTAGCCATAAAAGTTGCTTTAGCCAGAGGGTTAACAGATATAATCGCCTTAGCCCAAAGAATGGGGATTAACTCAAAATTAGAAGAAGTATACTCCCTCCCTATCGGTACCAATGATGTTACTCTATTTGAATTATCTTTTGCTTATTCTGTATTTGCGAATTCTGGGTATAAAGTTGACCCACTACCTGTTAGACTGGTCACTACTGCAAATGGGGTTACAGTTAAGGAATTTACCCCAGTTAAATCAAAAGTATTAAGTGAAGAAGCAGCTTATGTTCTTACTGATATTTTTAAAGATGTGGCGAAACAAGTGTTAAGAGGTGGGATGAGGGTGAATTTTCCAGCAGCTGGAAAGACAGGAACCAGCGATAAGCATAGAGATGCCTGGTTTGTAGGCTACACAACCGACTTATTAGTGGGTGTGTGGACTGGTATGGACAATGATATAGCTGGAGCCAATATGGTTTACAATACTGGATTATTTGCTCAGAGGATATGGCAACATGCTGTGGTACCCTTTTTATCGGGTAGGGAAGTGTTAGATTTTGCCAGGCCAGCAGGGGTGGAAGAATTATACATATGCAATACTTCAGGACTGATCGCTACTCCCTCCTGCCCTGCAAATAGTATTAGAAGAGAACTATTTTTTCCTTCATCCTCACCAAAACAATATTGTAACAAGCATTGATTTTAACGATTGAATAAAATTAGGGTAACGCCTTCCCCATCATCAGGGTCAGCAGAGAAATTTGAAATATAAGGATGTTTTTTCAGGTAATCCCTAACCAATCTTTTTAATATGCCCTTTCCGATACCGTGTATTATTCTTACTTGAGTATAATTTGAAAGATAGGCTTGTTCAATATACTGATCAAGCAAATTAATGGCTTCTTCACCTCTCATACCGTGCAGATCTATGGTGGGTGGTATGCTTTGATAAGTAACCGGCGATGGGTAATTCTTATCTACCAATCTTTCCTGATACTTTGAGGTATTAGTTCTAACTTTTATTGATTTGAAAGGAATCTCAGTGTTAAGCGCACCTATTTGTATCAAAGCAGTGTTTCTGGTTGAAAATATTTTTAAAACTGTCCCAAATTTATTCAATGTTTCTATAAAAACTTCGTCTCCGGCAGTTACCTCTTCAGGAGATATCAAACCCTGAGGCTTGACTGCTTCCAGTTCTTTGGTTTGGAGGGTATTTAAAAAAGATTCGGCTTGTTCTTTTTGTTCCTGATATATTTTTTGAGCAACTTTCAAAGATGTTTTCTGCTCACTTAAACTCTTAAGAGCTTCTTTCATTGAGTTTAACATTTTTTCTATCTCATTTTTATTTTCTATCCTGATTTCTGAAAGAACCTTTTGTTTTTTTAATTTTAACTCTTTTGTTTGGTTATTATAATAAGTAATAATATCCTCTGATTCAGTAGATAAACGGTCATATTCCTTTCGTTTTGCTTCGTAGGATAATCTGGCTTCTTCCAGGTTTTTTACTAACTCAGAAAACTCTTTCTGGCTTTCTGGTAAATATGAGTTTGCCTGAGAAATTATAGTCTCAGGTATTCCCAGATTAGAGGCAATAAAAAGTGCATAACTTCTCCCAGGAACACCTATTATTAATCTGTAAGTAGGTTTTAATGATTCCAGATTAAACTCCATAGAGCCATTGGCAGATTGAGGAAAGCTATAGGCGAATGTTTTTAGATTTCCATGGTGGGTGGAAATAATTAATAAGGGCTTTAAATAGTGTAAATAAGAAGTAATAGAATAGGCTAAGGCTGAACCTTCTTGAGGGTCAGTTCCTGCGCCTAATTCATCAAGTATTACTAGTGAATCCTCATCAACATCTTTTATAAAGGAGCTTATATTACCTAGGTGTGAGGAAAAAGTGCTCATATTTTGAGTGATTGACTGTTCGTCACCTATATCAGCAAATATTTTAGGAAATACTCCAAAAGTAGCTTTTAAAGCTGGTATAGGAAAACCACTTTGAACAAGAAGTGTAAAAAGACCTACCATTTTTAAGGTAACTGTTTTGCCTCCAGTGTTCGGTCCAGTTATAATCAAGGTGCGGTAAGAAGAGCCTATCTCAATATCAACAGGTACTACCTCCACGTTTAAAAGGGGGTGCTTTCCTCCCACTATTTCAATCTTTTTATCTTTTACCAGTTCTGGTATAGATCCTTTGAAAGATGTTCCAAATAGGGCGCGAGCAAACAAGGATTCCAGATGTATGGTGGATTGAAGTAGATATTCTAATTCAGGTAAATAGGATTTCATTTTCTCTGAAAATTCTTTTAATATACGTCTAATCTCTTCCATTTCTTTTTTTTCTAAGGTTACAAGGTCATTACTAATTGGTATAGTAGATAAAGGCTCCATGAAAACGGTTGAACCACTTGAAGAGATATCGTGAACAATTCCAGGAAAGCTATTTTTAAAATCGCTTTTGACTGGGACTACCCAACGACCATTCCTTTCAGTAACATAGTAATCCTGGAGTATAGCTTTATAATTAGAGTTATTTATAATTCCTTCAATGGCTGATCTCAACCTTTCTTTGAGTATAATAATTCTCTTTCTTATGGTTTTTAGCTCTGCAGAAGCGCTATCCAACACAGTTCCATCTTCAGCAAAGGAGTTTATTATAGTTCTGGTTATCTCAGGAAAAATTGAAACCGACTTAACTATTTTATTCAAGTGAGGATAACCTGCACGATTCCTCATAGTTTGTTGGAAATTTCCAATTATTTGCAGATTGGTAGCAATGTCCCATATTTCTCTCGGGGATAAAATTCCGCTATGCCCAAGCATCGCTAAGGGCTCTTTGATGCTTTTTAGTCCTCTAAGAGGATGGTTATTATTTAATAGAAAGCTCATAGCCTCACCTGTTTCAAGGAGAAGCTTTTCAACCTCCTCAAAATCTGTATAAGGCTTGATGTTCAATATAAAATCCTTACCTTCATTAGTAAGGGAGTATTCCTTAACTTTCTCTAAAATAGAATAATATTCAAAGGTTTTAAGTGTATGTTGATTCATGGAGGGCGGATTTAAGTTGTTTTAAATTGTAGGTGTTCAGGATATCATGTTTAGGGAAACATGATTTTTTAAGCAGGGCAATCCCATACCTAATATAGTTAAGTTCCAATGGACTATGAGCATCAGTTCCCAGGAATACCTTACCTTTTACAGCTTTCACTTTACGGATATCATCTACATCCAGGTCTAAGCGAAAAGGTTGGGAGTTCACTTCCAGGTACTTATTATATTTAACAGCTTCTTTAATTATAAAATCAATATCCAGCTGGTAGGGTAATCTTTCTTTTAAAATCCTTCCCGTAGGGTGGACAATGCCCTTAAGATAGGGATTTCTAATTGCTTTGACCATTCTCTCTGTCATTTTATCCTTATCCATAGAAAAATTTGAATGAATTGCACCGATGGGCCAATCCATAAGTTTTAATATATTTTCTTCTAAATCAAGGCTACCATCTTTAAGGATATCTATTTCACCACCCCACAATAGGTAAGTTCCTTGGTTTTTAGAGTTTATGGAATCGATTTCTTTTTTCAGTTCTAAAAATTCATCTTCATTTAAGCCACCAGCAATTTTTAAGGATTTACTATGGTCAGTTATAGCGATATACTCATATCCGAGCCTAGAGGCTATTTTGTGAATTTCTTTTATAGACTGAGCACCATCGCTCCAGGTGGAGTGGGTTTGAAAATCTCCTTTAATGTCGGGTAAATCAATTAATAAATCTTTTTGGTATTCATTTCTCCAGCTCACACTTCTTAATTCTGGTGGGTAGTAGCATGTTTCTGCCAGGTTGTATAATTCTTCCTCTGATTCTAATGGTATTTTTCTTCCTGATTTGGAGTAGAGCTCATTACTGGTAAGATTAAATCCTCTGGTTAATAATTTATCTTTTACTCTTTCATATTCATCTTCTGGACCGGTATGAAAAAATAGTGATGGAATAAATGATGGTGTTAACACAACTCTTAATGGTATAGGGTTATCAAACTCTAAGTATTCAGTTTCAGGGCGTGTTAAATCCTCAATTATGATTGTAGCAGACCTGCTAACAAATTCTCCGCGACGGAAATCGCCAGCTATTTCAAATCTACTTGTGTCTAGACTCATTTTATGCAGGTAATTATAAACAGCAGTTTCAATATCTAAAGGCAGAAGAAGCTGCTCACTATTCAATACTAGTTCAATCCCTGCTAATAATTTTTTTCTGAGATTCTCAGAAATACCAGGAAGGGGTTCAGGGAAGGTCAAAAGTATGTGTTTGAGAGTTTTTAGGTCATAACAATAAAGGTTTTTATATAAATTATAAGCTGTGCGAGGACCAACCCCGGGAATTTTCAAAAAAGATAAAACACCTGGGTTTATTTCTTCTTCCAATTTCTCAAGCAAAAGCGATTTACCTGTATGGATTGCTTCGGATATTAAGAGATATATTTTTTCGCCAATACCTGGAGTTGATTTGATTTGATGAAGAAGTTCATCACCTTCGTAAAATGAATAATCATTACTAATTACACCTGAAGCTTTCTGGTAGGCTCTTATTTTAAAGGGATTTTCTCCCTTCATTTCCAGGTAAAGGGCTATTTTCTCTAATATTCGAGAAACTTTTAAACCCGTTGTCAAATATTTCCTCTGAGTTCTCCACCAATGGTTATAAGGCATTTAATAATTTTTTCTATCTCTTCTTTTACCTGAACCTCAGTTAAACTGTTTTCTATGCTTCTAAAAGTAAAGGAAAAGGTATAAGAGGTTTTATTTTCATAATCAAAATTAGTGAGTAAGTCTATAAGGTTAATATTTTCAAGGTGCTTTATTTTTATAGAATCAATTTTTTCTCTAATGTTTCTAAAACTTACCTCTGCTGGAAAGGTAACTGAAAGATGCCTTTCCGCCGAAGGGAAGCGAGAAGGTTCATGATAGAAAGTAGATTTATAGTTCTCTAATTTAACTGGAAGATCAAAAAACATTTCTGCTAAAAAAATCTTTTCAACCTTAGGTTTAATCTCAGCAATTAGGAAAGGATTTATCTCTCCCAAATAGCCAGTTTCCTTTCCATCTTTTACTATGAGCGCTCTGCAGAAAGGGTGGAAAAAATCATAAGAGTTCATATCTACCTGGTTAGGTGTTTTATCATCTATCTGTAGATTAAGGTTTAATTCTTCTGAAATACGATTAATTACACCGCTCAGGTAGTAAAAGTCTGGTTTAATATTCATTTTTAACCAGTTAATGGAAAAAAGCTCGCCGGTAATTAAAATCGCTAAAGAACTTTTTTCAGTTTGGCGATATACTCTGCCGGTTTCAAAAATGGTTAAATTTTTAACCCCAAATTTAATATTATTTATGGCAGTTTTTAGGATTCCAGGAAGCAAAGAAGACCTGAAAAGGGACATATCCTTGCTAAGAGGGTTAATGAGTTTCAAAGGTTGTCCAAATAGAGATATTTCATCCTCAGGAACCAAGGAGGAGTTTATCACTTCGATAAATCCTAAATGTACTAATAAATCTCTCAGATTGGCTTCTAAACTTTTTTTATAGGTAAATGATAAATTTGTTATAGGAGGTAATACACCAGGAATTTTGTTGTAACCAATAACTCTACCAATTTCCTCATAAATATCCTGAGGAATTTCCAGGTCTCTTCGGTAAGAAGGCGTTTTAATTATAAAAGTGTCGTTAATTAGGTTATAGTTCATACCTCTGAGGGAGTTTTCTATTTCGGAGGTAGGAAGTTCAGTACCCAGAAAGTTATTTACTTCGTTGGTAGAAAAGGTGATTAACTTTTCTGTTTGAAGCGGCTTTTTAAATGCTGTGGTAGAACTTGATATAACTCCGTAACCTAATCTTTGAATTAACTCAAGAGCTCTATTCCGTGCTAATTCTGCCAGGTAGGGGTCAAGGTCTCTTTCAAACCGATAAGAGGCATCGGTTGAAATACCCATTTTTCTTCTTCCACCCCTGATTATTTCGGGAGAAAAATGTGCTGATTCTAATAGCATTTTAGAGGTATTTTCCTGCATTCCACTACTTTGGCCTCCGATGATACCTGCAACCCCAATAGCTTCATTAGCGGTAGCAATTAACAATATCTCATCATCAAGAGTTTTGACTGAATTATCAAGAGTCAAAAGAACTTCGCCACAGGTTTTACCCCTTCTTATCTTTATAGTGTCTTCCTGTATGCTTCGGTAATCAAATACATGAAGTGGTTGCCCCAGTTCTAACATAACATAATTACTAATATCTACAAGATTATTTATTGGTCTGGACCCAGATTTAATCAATTTAATCTGCATGAAGGTTGGTGAATCTTTAACCTGTAATTCCTCAATCACTGTTGCCGAATAAAAAGAACAATCCTTATAGTTTTCTATTTCTAATTTAACCTGACCCTCAGTTTCTGAAGGTTTAGAGTAGACTAAACAGTTTGATAAGGGAAGGTCTAAAATAACTGATAACTCTCTTGCCATTCCATAAACGCTTAATAAGTCGCTCCTGTTGGGAAATATTTTTATCTCCAGGATTACATCAGGTAATGATAATATTCTTTCAATATTATCTTTTTCTGAAACATCTTTGAGAATGAGTATACCCTCGTGAGACTTAGAGAAATATTCTTCAGGAAAACCCAGTTCTTTTAAAGAAAGAAGCATCCCTTCCGATTTTATCCCAGCGATCTCTTTTACCTCTAATTTTGTATGGTTGACAGTAGAACCAGGTAAAGCAACGGGAACCATATCGCCCTTTTTTATATTGTGAGCCCCGCATACTATCTGTTTTAGTGAGGTATCTCCACCTAAAACTTTAACAGAAGTTAATAGTAGATTTTTCTTTTTTGGGTGGGGAACAATTTCAAGAATTTCACCAATTACTACATTTTTAAAGGATAGTTCAAGCTTTAGTTCATTTTCAATTTCCAGCCCACAAAGTTCAAGGGTTTCTTTTGTTTTATCATTGTAGTTGAAGTCGGGTATGAACTCTTTTAGCCAGTTTAAGGAAAATCGCATTTCAATCCTCTAAATTATATTTAAATTGATTTAAAAACCTCAAATCGTTATCTAAAAAGTGACGAATGTGGTTAATACCATACATAAGCATGGCTATTCGTTCAGCTCCCATTCCAAAAGCAAAGCCTGAATATATTTTGTAATCTATATTTTGTCTTTCTAATACTTCTGGATGAACCATTCCCGCGCCAAGGATTTCCAACCAACCTGTCTGCTTACAGGTAATACAGCCCCTACCTTTACATATTACACATTTTACAGCAACTTCTGCCCCAGGCTCTACAAAAGGGAAGTAGGAAAGAATAAATTTTACCTTTTGTTCTCTCCCAAACATAGAACGAGCAAAATATTCCAGAGTTCCTTTTAAATGTGCGAAACTAACCCCTTTATCTATATACAAAGCCTCAATTTGATGAAAAATTGGAGAGTGAGAAGCATCAGGATTATCTCTCCTAAAACACCTTCCTGAAGCGATTATTTTGATAGGGAGTTTATTAGCTTCCATTGCTCTAATTTGTATAGGAGATGTATGAGTCCTAAGAAGTTTACCGTTATTAAGGTAAAAAGTGTCCCACATATCTCTGGCTGGGTGATGCAAGGGCATGTTTAAGGCTTCAAAGTTGTAGTATTCAGTTTCTACCTCGGGACCTTCTACTGCTTCGTATCCTAAACGCTCAAGTACATGTATTATTTTGTTGATAACCCGATTTAAAATATGCATTCTACCGATGTTTATCGGAAATGGAGGAAGGTAAGGGTCAATGGAATCTTTTTTAAGTCTTTCTAAGAGTAATGAGCGATTAATAGCTTCAATTTTCTTACTTATAATACATTCTAACTCTTCTTTAATAAGGTTAAGTTCTTCCCCTCGTTTTTTCCTTTCATCTAAAGGCAGATTTTTCAAATCTTTAAGATAGCTATTTAAAACACCCTGGCGACCAAGTAGGTTAATTCTTAATGCTTCCAGCTCGCACAGACTGTTTGCTTGTTCAAGTTGTTTTTTTATTTCCTTAATATTTATCAAAGCTTAAACCTTAATTCCGAGAGCCTCTTTTGATTTTTCAATTAATAAATTGAAGGATTCTTTATCGTTTAAAGCGATATCCGATAATATTTTTCTATTAATATCAATTTCGCATTTCTTTAGACCAGCTATAAACTGGCTGTAAGACATTCCATACTCCCTTACAGCAGCATTAATCCTGGTGATCCAGAGTGAACGAAAATCACCTTTTCTATCTTTCCTATGAACATAAGCATAAGTAAGCGCTTTAAGTAAAGCTTCTTTTGCTAACCTGAATCTTTTGTGCAATCCATGTTGGTAACCTTTTGCTAATTTTAATACCTTCTTATGCCTACGGCGGGTAGTAAAACCACCTTTAACTCTCATATTAACACCTCCAGTATTAACACAGAATAATTTTTAAATATTAGGTAAAAGCTTTTTAATATGCTCCTGGTAAGTTTCATCCACTACAGTTTTGGATGATAACCTTGCTTTTTGGTCTTTTGATTTCTTTCTTAAAAGATGCGCTCCACCCTGGCGTTTTCTAAGCAATTTGCCTGTGCCGGTTACTTTGAACCTTTTAAGCGCGCTTTTTCTGGTTTTAACTTTCATAATTTTAACTCCTTTGACTTTTAGGACTTAGCACCATGACTAATCTTTTACCATCTATTTGAGGGGTTCTTTCTAATATACATTTATCCTGTAATTTAAGTGCAATTTTATTAAAGAGAGCAAACCCCAAATCTACATGTGCTAAAGCTCTTCCCCTTAACATTAAAGATATTTTAACTTTATCTCCATCTGATAAAAATCCTTCAATATGTCTTAATTTTACTTCAATATCATGATTATTGATGTTGAAATTTCTAAATCTGATTTCTTTAACTTCAATAACCTTCTGTTTTTTCTTTGCTTCTTTTTCTTTTTTATGGAGCTCATATCTATATCGTCCATAATCTAGAATTTTACATACAGGGGGATCGCTGTTAGGAGATACTTCAAGCAGGTCTAAACCCCTTTGCCTGGCTATCTCTATAGCCTCACGGGTAGTAAGAATTCCTACTTGCTGGCCATTCTCATCGATCAGTCTTACTGCTTGTGCTTTAATACTTTCATTTAAACCTATGCCTTTTGAGATGTATCTCACCTCCAAATATTATATGGGAAATATAAGCATAGATACTGCTTTCGCTACCCTTTCAGTAGATACTTCGGGGTGAGAAGCTGCTAGCAGTTTTAATTTAAGCTTCTACTTTCCCTTGTGGATATGATTTTATCATCATTTTATAAGTAAGTCAATATTTCGAATTGCCTCATTCCAGACCCTACCATAAAAACGATAACTGTTATGTAGAACAGAAGAACTGGATAGTGGTGAGAAAGACCGTGGGATACCTCAGGTATGACACCGAGGAGGAGTTAAACATCTTAAACGAATTATATTCCTATCTTACACCTTACACCAACTTCTTCCAGCCCACCATGAAGCTTCTGGAAAAGATAAAGATAGGTAGCCAGGAAAGGAAGAAGTATGATACACCCAGAACTCCCTATCAGAGGGTCCTGTAATCATCCTTCATAAAGGAAGGGGTCAAAGAAAGACTCAGGAAGAAGTATGATACAGTTAACCCAGTGAAGTTAAAGCAGAAGATAGAGAATCTCCAAAGAAAGCTTTTTAATCTTCAGATTCTCATGAAGGTTGATAAACAGGAAGAGAAAGTTGAAGTTTTGGTATAGATTCTTAGATGAGGCAATGAATAGTATTTCCTATAGATCTTTAGGTGAGGCAATAGGACCACGTATAGTCGTCCATAACATATTGGATTTTGAGTATCCTTAATAAAAGCACCTATACCAGTCTGTGTGCGGCACGCACAGGCGGGCCTCTCTGGTGGCCTCCAGGTTATGATTATCAAAGAAAAATATGATTCTTAACCTCTCTTTTATTAATTACTTACTACTCACTCCACAAGTCCAATATGTTTCTGAACTCTTACATATTATTAATAAATTGTCACCTGGTTTTGTATTGATACTTATATATCCCTATTACCGATAGAACTATGAAAAGAGCTCCAATTAAAGTAAACGGAGTGATGGGCTCTTTTAAAAAAAACCAACCGAGAAACAAAGCTAATACCGGGTTAACATAAGCATAAGTCATTACCAGGCTAATAGGAAGCAGCTTTAGAGCTAAGATAAAAGAAGTGAAAGCGAATATTGAACCAACAATAACCAGGTAAACCCAGGCTATCCAGGCTTCGGTGGTAGGGGAGGGAAGAGGTTCTTTCACAATTAAAGCTAAAAAAATGAAACCTATACCTCCAAATAAGTGTTGATAGGTAGAACTTATAACTGGTTCTGTTGTAACCTGTCGGTATTTCTGCAATATGGAACCTAAACCCCAGCTAATAGAAGCTATCAACAAAGCGATGATTGAATAGTAGTCAATTATGTTTCCAGTAAGAAGGGAGGGAATTGAAAGTATGCCAATACCTCCGAAACCCAGTAATATGAATATGATTAATGCTGTCTGGGGAAGTTTCTTTTTAATAAAAGATTCTATAATGGCTACCCAGATGGGTGTTGAACCGATAATTAAAGCTGCATAACCTGAGTAAGCTCTTTGTTGTGCCCATAGAACCATACCATTACCACCAACCCAGAGCAATAAACCTGATATAAAAAGAGTTACCAAATCGTTTCTGGATAAACTTAGTTTTTTACCGTTCAACCAGCTCCAAAAAATTAGAATCGCTCCAGCAGCAAGAACTCTCATAGCCCCGAAGGTAAAAGGTGGAAAACCCCCGCCTTCTCTTACCGCAATTCTGATTGCCAGATAGGTTGTGCTCCAAACAAGGTAAATAACAAAAAGGTGAAATAAACCTGTTCTATTTAAATCTGAAGTAAATTTCTTTTTAGGTGTATTATCTATCAAAAATTATCTTCTTTAGCGCTACCAAACAATCCTTTTAAACCTTTAAAAATCCATAGCTTTTTCAACGACTGGATCTAGACCTGGGCATTGAACAGATAAATAGAATTTACTCATAAAAATTTGCGCTCGTAACATTCTTTTCATTATTTCCAGAGAATGGTAGCTGAAAGGGTTGAGCTGATTTAATCTTTCTGAAGATATGCCTGGAACTTCAATTGGCACTAATACTTTATTTCCCCAGATAGGATGATCTTCATATTTAACTGAACCTCTCGCAGCTTGGAGGAGGAATAGTTCTGTTTCTTCAATACTTGGGCCTGTGCCACCAACTGGTTTTACCTTGCCATTTATTTCTTCAAAGACAGTTTTAGGAATCTCCAGTTCTTCGTTACCAAGAGTTATTCGCGTCCAATGGAATTTAGTTCCTACTCTACCGGTAGTATTAATTTGATATACTTCAATGGGGTTTTTTAAATTAGCTTTCTCTAAAAGGAAATTATAGAATCTATTTAGATGTGATGAATTTTTAACGCCCATTGTAAAGGGTAGGCAATAACGGCTTTCGTATTTTTCTTCACCAACACCTTTTAGGCTTTGAGCTGGATGACCGGTAGTGCGTCCATCAGCTAACACTTTTGCTGCAAATGCCATATCATTTATTTTAAGCCAGGCATAGTCGGAATTGTATCCCGGGCTTATTAATATAGCCATATTAAGTGGTTCACTGGAGTGGGGAATATTGTCATAATAACCCGTATCTGTTAATTTCAGCACTGTTCTGGCGTTTTGGTTTGGTTTGCTATGATATTGAAGTATTTTACCGGCAAAACTGACATTTCCCTGGTTATCCCACTCAGTATTTTCGTGTAGAGCATCTGAAGACATAGCAGCTCTAAAAATCCCCGATTGTTGGTCATCAACATCTTCTGTTTTTGTCCAGCTTCCAGATTCTGAACAATAAACTCTATCCTTAAATACAGCAACGATATCATCATTTTTCAATACCTGGTCAGAAACAAAATCTAGGGGATTAATTCCAAAATTATCAATATAAGATTTAATGTTATTTTCATCAAACACATACAATCCATGAGTAGATTTTCCGCTGCCGGTAAGACCCCAAACACTCATGACTATTCTTTTACCTGTTCCATCAATTTTCTTAATGGTGAATTCTTTAAGGGAAGCGTGTTCTCCAGTGCCTCCTTTTTGAAAAACATGGGTTACCCAATGAGTTAAGAATCCTTTTTTACATTCTCCCTGATAGGAACTCACTGTTACAATAGTATAGTTGTGGTTAGGAAATCTTAAAACTTTGAGCATCTCCCCTGTACCAGGAAGGTTGGGGTTATCCAGGTAATGGGGAACACAAAACAGAGTAACGTCGGGCTTAGTGCCCTGAGGGGCTGGAAAATTTAAGCTTTTCCAACGATAAGCAATGTCAGGAAACTGTGGGTCACAATAAAGTCTGCAGTGTAGGGCAGCTGGAGTTCCAGGAGACCCTACTGTAGCATCTACAGCAATCATTGGTCTGGCAAGTGTATGTTCTAAAACCCTTAGCATCAATTTTTTATGCTCGTTGGTTAATGATTGCTCATCTTCAATTACCACGCTACCAGCAGCTGACCTATGCCAGATATTGGAACTCCACCCATAGCTTCCATTTTTAAAAGCTGTTCCATAGGATTTGGCGCGAGCTAAAAGATCTGAAGGGTTATCCTGAATAGGCATAAGGCCTGCTTCTTTTTTATTTTTTACGATATTTTCAAATATTTTCAAAAAATTATTTATACTTATATCTTCTAAGCTAAACATGTGGTTGAAAACTCCCTTAGTATTTTTTAAATTCCAAATATAATTATATCCTACCTTAATAAATTTGTCTTCATGTATAATGAAACCCAAAATCCGCGATAGAAAACTAAATTTCTTTTTTG
>QLTX01000049.1 GCA_018725175.1 Candidatus Psychracetigena formicireducens | reverse complement strand
CTGTTTTCCCTAAACGGGAGATGGTTTTATCTACGGTAAAGTTATGCCTGTCAAAAAATATTTTCCTGACCAGGGAATACCCGTTGCTATGCAACCCTGATGAACCCAGTCCTAAAAGCATATCTCCTTCTTTGATATTTCTCCCATCTATAATGTTATTTTTATTAACCACCCCCACTGCAAAACCGGCTAAATCATACTCATCTTGGTTATAAAAACCGGGCATTTCCGCAGTTTCCCCGCCGATGAGAGCACAACCTGCCTGTTTACAGCCTTCGGCTATCCCTTTTACAATAGAACTGATTTTCTCAGGGATTAACTTAGCGGTGGCAATATAATCTAAGAAAAAGAGGGGCTCTGCTCCTGAGGTAAGTATATCGTTAACACACATAGCTACCAGGTCTAGGCCCACGGTATCGTGCTTATCGGTCATAAAAGCAATTTTAAGCTTGGTGCCCACGCCATCGGTTCCAGACACCAGCACAGGTTCAGAGTATTTATTTATATCCAGCTTAAAAAGACTACCAAAACCTCCCACATCTCCCAGTACCTCGCTTCGGTAGGTGGAGCGAACATATTTTTTCATCATCTCTACTGCTTTATTGCCGGCTTCAATATCCACTCCTGATAGTTTATAATCCATTTATTAACCTTAATACCTGTCTCCAAACAGAGGTTTCTGCTTCCTGAAGTTAATTTCCTCGGGATAGCAGCCATCAAAACAGGCAGTACAAAAACAGTCTCTACCAAGACCGGTAGCAGTCAGCATACCCTCCTGGCTTAAATAACCCAGGTAATCAGCTCCGATGGTTTTAGTAATTTCGGGGACATCCATTTTAGCCCCGATTAAATCCTTAGAAGCGGTATCTATTCCATAAAAACAGGGGTGGGTTATCCGAGGAGAACTGATAAGGACATATACTTCAGTGGCACCGGCTTTTTTCAATTTATCCACAATCCTTAAAGAAGTGGTGCCCCGAACAATGGAATCATCTACCATTATTACCTTTTTACCTTCCACCAGACTGTTTATAGGGTTAAGTTTAAGCCTAACCCCGGCACTGCGTTCACTCTGGTCTGGCTGGATGAAAGTTCTGCCTATATAACGATTTTTAACAAAAGCTGTTTCATAGGGTAAGCCTAACTCTTCGGCAACCCCGGGAGCGGTGGACATAGATGAATCAGGAACTCCAGTGACTAAATCAGCTTTTAATTTATGCTCTCGGGCTAAAATTTTCCCTAACTCTTTTCTCACCATATGAACATTCTTTCCCATTAATTGACTATCGGGCCTGGCAAAATAAATAAATTCAAAAATACAAAGTTTCTCACCCCTCGCTGGTATCAGCTGTTCACTAATAAACCCGTCCTCATTAATAATTACCAGTTCCCCAGGAAGGACATCCCTTACATATTCAGCTCCCAGAGCATCAAAAGCACAGGTTTCCGAAGCTAAGATATAACAACCATTAAATTTACCTAGGGAAAGAGGCCTGATACCAAAGGGGTCTCTTAGTCCCAACAGTCTCTTCTCATTCATCAGCACAAAAGAATAAGCACCTTTTATACGCTCCACCGCTAATCTCAAAGAGTTATTAAGCTCCTTTTTCCCGGAAAGAGCTACCAGGTGAGCAATAATTTCACTATCAGAAGTGGTCTGGAAAATAGAACCGTCCCTTTCCAGTTTGTATCTTAACTCTTTGCTGTTAGTCAGGTTTCCATTATGGGTAACCGCCAGTAAACCTCCACGATAACGAAACAGTAAAGGTTGAGCATTCACCAACTCACTGGCTCCAGTGGTAGAGTACCTCACATGACCGATGGCTATATGACCTTTTAGATTTAACAATTTATCCTTGTTGGAAAAAACATCAGATACCAGCCCCATGCCCTTTTCTACCACCACGGTTTTCCCATCAGCCACCGCTATACCGGCGCTTTCCTCTCCACGGTGCTGGAGGGCATAGAGCCCGTAATAGGTAAGCTGGGCTACCTCTTCGCGGTGGCCATATATGCCGAAAACTCCACAAGCTTCTTTCAACTCATTAATTTTGCGATAGTATTTTTCCAAGACTGCTCTATCTCCTTAATAGTAAGATTAATCCATTCCCGGTCATCAACTTTTATAGTTAATGATTCTCCACCTACATAGCCAATGGCGTTAACCTCCAGACCGTTTTTTTGTGCTAACTGCCACAATGCTGGAATACCAGCAGACTTTATACTTACAATCACCCTGGATTGGCTTTCTCCAAAGAGTAAAGCATCCACCCGAAGGTCTTCTTTCTTCAATACTACTTTTGCCCCCAGACCCCCACTGATACAGCATTCTGCTAAAGCCACAGCTAAGCCTCCTTCCGATAGATCATGAGCGGAATTTATTACTCCTTGGCTAATCGCCTGGTATAAGTTTTCCTGCAGGGCTTTTTCTTGCTCTAAGGAGAGAGCCGGTGGTTTACCCTTAACCAGGTGGTGAACCTGCAAAAGATACTGACTACCACCCAATTCGTTATAACTATTGCCCAGAAGCACTATGATATCCCCCTGTTTTTTAAAAGCCTGAGTACATCTTTTATCCACATTTTCCAGTAAACCAACCATCCCCACGGTAGGGGTAGGATATATCGGGCTACCGTTCCTCTCATTATAAAAGGAAACATTCCCTCCTACTACTGGAGCTTGTAAAACTCTACAAGCTTCGCTCATCCCTTCTATGGCTTTTTGGAACTGCCAGAAAATTTCAGGTTTTTCCGGGTTACCAAAATTAAGGCAGTCAGTAACCGCCAGTGGCCTGGCTCCAGAACAAACAATATTGCGAGCAGCTTCAGCTACCGCAATCATACCCCCGACATAGGGGTCCAGGTATGTATAAAGAGAATTGCAGTCGGTGGTTAAAGCTAACCCTTTGTGGGTGTCTCTGATTCTAATAACCGCAGCGTCTGAGCCAGGATGGATAACTGTACTGGTTCTAACCATATAATCATACTGCCCATACACCCATTCTTTACTGGCAATAGTAGGAGAAGAAAGTAATGCTAATAGCACTCTATTAGCATCTACAATCTCAGGTAGTTTATCCAGATTAAAATCGGATATTTCTTTAATATAAGCTGGTTCAAGGGCTAAGGGAGAGTATATCGGCGCCTCCTCAGCTAACATCCTGGCAGGTACTTCAGCTACAATTTTCCTATCCTGATATACCTTAAGTATTTGGTCATCAGTGACCCTGCCAATGGTAGTAGCCTTTAAACCCCAGCGGTGGCATACTTCCATAACCTTACTTTCCTTAGATGGCTCTACGATTAAGAGCATCCGTTCCTGAGATTCCGATAGCATTATTTCATAAGGAGTTAGATTTTTTTCCCTTAAAGGTACCCGGTCAAGGTCTATTTCCATTCCTGTTCCTGCTCTACTGGCGGTTTCTGAAGTAGCGCAAGTTAGTCCCGCTCCTCCTAAATCCTGTAACCCAACCAGATAGTTATTTTCAATTAGTTCCAGGCAGGCTTCCACCAGTAGTTTCTCCATAAAAGGGTCACCCACCTGCACTGAAGGTCTTTTCTTTTCCGAAGCCTCACTCAGTTCTTCCGAAGCAAAGGTTACCCCGTGAATTCCGTCTCTACCGGTGCTGGCTCCCACAAGTATCACCAGGTTACCCACCCCGGTAGCCCAGCCTTTCATCAGGTTATTCTTGTTTACCAACCCTACGCACATAGCGTTAACCAGAGGATTATCTTCATAACAGGAGTTAAAATACAGCTCACCCCCCACGGTGGGAATACCTATACAGTTTCCATAACCCCCAATTCCTGCCACCACCCCACTAAAAAGATGCCTGACGCGAGGATTATCAAGTGAACCAAAGCGAAGAGAGTTTAAAAGTGCCACAGGTCTAGCTCCCATAGCTAAAATATCTCTGATAATCCCCCCCACACCGGTAGCTGCCCCCTGATACGGTTCTATCGCTGAGGGATGATTATGAGATTCAATCTTAAAACAAACGGCTAACTCATCACCAATATCCACCACTCCAGCATTTTCACCAGGACCCTGCAGTACCCTTTCCCCGGTGGTGGGAAACATTTTTAAGGCTTTCCGTGAATGTTTATAGGAACAATGTTCTGACCACATAACGCTGAACATCCCCAGTTCAACATAATTGGGTTCTCTACCCAGTCCGTCCAGTATCAACTGGTACTCGGTATCGGTTAAACCCATTTCCTGCCAGATTTTTGTTTCTTTCATAATTTTTCCAGATAATTAAGCAAAGATTGAAAAATAAACAAGCCATCGGTGGAGCCCAGCAGGGTTTCACCAGCCCTTTCAGGATGAGGCATCATACCCAGAACATTACCTTTTTCGCTAATCACCCCCGCGATATTAAACAGTGCTCCATTAGGGTTGGCTTCATCACTCACTACTCCCTCGGCGGTGGCATAGCGAAAAATAACCTGTTTTTTCTCTAAAAGAGAATTTAATCCCTTTTCATCAATATAATAGTTACCATCACCGTGGGCGATAGGTATTTTAAGAATTTTTTGAGGCTCAATAAAGTTGGTAAAAGGTGTATTTACATTTTCCACTTTTAGATGTACGAATTGACAATAAAACTTTAAATCTTGGTTTCTAAGCAACACCCCCGGTAAAAGACCTGCTTCAGTTAAAATCTGGAAACCGTTGCAGATACCTAAAACCAGTCCTCCTCGGTTGGCAAACTCCACTACCTCCTGCATTATCGGTGAAAAGCGGGCAATAGCCCCACAGCGAAGATAGTCACCATAGGAAAAACCCCCGGGAAGGATGAGACAATCATAACCTTTAAGGCTGTTTTGTTGGTGCCAGATGTATTCTACAGGTTTTCTTAGAACATCTTTTACCAGATGATAGGCATCTAAATCACAGTTAGAACCAGGAAAAACTATTACTCCAAACTTCATCTCAGGCCTCTTCAATCGTAAAACGGTAATCTTCAATAACCGTGTTAGCCAGCAGTTTTTCGCACATCTCTTTTACGGTTTCTTCCACAATCTGCTGGTTTTCACCCTCCAGTTCCATTTCCAGGTGCTTACCAATACGAACACTGTTAATTCCTTTATAATCCATTGTATCCAGAGCTTTGGCTACTGCCTGCCCCTGAGGGTCAAGTATTCCTTTTCTGGGCATCACCACTATCTTCACTTTATAAAGCATCTGGGGCTCCTTCCAGCCTTTTAAGGACTTCAGCATAAGCTTCGGTTACGCCGCCTAAATCCCGACGAAACCTATCCTTATCAAGTTTGTCTAAGCTGCTAATATCCCAGAACCTGCAGGTATCCGGAGATATTTCATCACCTAACATCAGTATCCCCTGGTATAAACCAAACTCCAGTTTAAAATCCACCAACAACATTTTTTTGGATAAAAGATAAGCTTTAAGAATATCGTTTATTCTGAAAGCCAGGTAAGTTATTTCAGAGACCTGTTCTGGGGTGGCTAAACCCAGGGCATAAATATAGTATTCATTAATCATAGGGTCTTTCAGGGCATCATCTTTATAATAGAACTCCAGTATGGGTTTATTAAGTTCCCTACCTTCTTCAATTCCTAACCTGCGGGATAGGCTACCAGCAGCGATATTTCTGACCACCACTTCCACTTTTAGGATATTTAATTTCTTAACTAACATTTCACGGTCAGAAAACTGTTTGATAAAGTGAGTATGGATACCGTTATCTTCCAGCAGGCGGAAAAAAATGGTAGAAATGCGGTTGTTAATTGCCCCTTTGTTGGTTATTTGACCTCTCTTAAGACCATCAAAAGCGGTAGCATCATCCTTAAACTCAATCACCAGGTAATCAGGATTACAGGTGGCATAAACATCTTTGGCTTTACCCTGATAAAGAAGCTCTCTCTTTTCCATGTTTACCTCCAGCCCTTTTCCTCAATTTCGCAAGCATTAGTTTCTACTGCTTCTTTTATTTTAAGTTTATAGGCAGCAAATTTTTGTTTCAAACTTAAATCCTGTAGGCTCAGAATCTGCACAGCTAATAAACCGGCATTTTTAGCCCCGTTTATGGCTACAGTAGCTACCGGAACGCCCGGTGGCATCTGAACAATGGAATAAAGAGCATCCACCCCTCCCAGCGAACCTGTTTCCACGGGAACCCCGATAACCGGAAGTTCAGTAATAGAAGCTACCATTCCCGGCAGGTGAGCAGAACCACCGGCACCGGCGATGATAACCTTCAGCCCCCGTTCAGAAGCTTTCCTGGCATACCCATACAGTCTTTCGGGTGTTCTATGAGCCGACACTATGGTCAATTCGTAAGTAACCCCAAAATCTTCCAATATTTCGGCAGCTGGCTTCATCACTGTTAAATCTGAGCTACTCCCCATTATTATGCCCACAACAGGTTTTTCTGACATTGGTTTGACCTCCTTCTTGAGATATTACTTTTAAGTATTTTTCTGCTTTTTGGGCGATCTCCATCGCCCTGTTTATATCCGGGTTAACTACGGTAAAATGTCCCATCTTTCTCCGGGGGGCGGTCTTTACTTTGCCATAGAAATGAAGATGAAGACCAGATAGCGAAAGGGCTTTATCTACCCCGGTAAGAACTGCTGGTCCATAATAATCCTCCTCCCCTAATAGATTAACCATAACTGCTGGGTTAATCAGGGTAGTGTCCCCCAGTGGCATACCGGTTATCGCTCTGATATGCTGTTCAAACTGTGAGGTAACGCAGGCTTCAATGGTGTAATGGCCTGAATTATGGGGACGAGGTGCCACTTCGTTAACCAGAATCTGTTCAGCATCAGTTAAAAACATCTCCACACAAAATATACCCACCCCTGTAAAAACTGACACTACCTTTTCAGCAACTTCTTTGGCTTTATTATATGTTTCAGGTGAAACCCGTGCGGGGACCATGCACCGGTACAGAATATGGTTTCGGTGCTCGTTTTCGGCTAAGGGGTATGTTTTAATTTCCCCGTTTATTCCTCGGGCAACAATTAAGGATACTTCCTTATCAAAATTAACCCATTCTTCAGCCATGAGGTTTGGGCTGTTTAGTTTTTCATACATTTCTTCAGCTTCTTTTTGATTTTCTACTTTCCAGTTTCCTTTACCATCGTATCCACCGTAAATAGATTTTAAAATCAGTGGATAACCAAGTTCATCACCAACCTGGATTAACTCATCTTTATTAAAAACCTTTCGGAAAAGAGGCACGGGAATTTCTGCCATCGCCAGGGCTTCTTTCTGAAGAAGTTTATTCTGAATAATATTTAAAGAGCGCGGTGTGGGATAGATGACCATGCCTTCACTTTCCAGAGACATTAGTGTAAGACAGTCTATATGTTCAAATTCATAAGTGACCACATCGGAGTTCTCGGCTAAAAACTTTATAGATTCACTATCCCCAAATTCAGCCACAATCTGGGTATCTGCCACTTGACCTGCCGGGCATCTGGGGGTAGGGTCAAGAATGGTAACCTGAAAACCCATCTGTTTGGCCGCTACAGTCATCATTTTACCTAATTGACCACCACCAATTATACCTATTCTGAAGGGAGGTTCAAGAGAAATTTTATTAAACATGAGTTTTGCCTCCTGACAATGGTTGATAGAGAGAATATATTAAAGCCCTGACTGAAAAATGAAGCCAGAGGTAGATAAGAGCAGAATAACCCACACCATATCTAAACATTATGACAACTATATTATACCACGACTAACCAAACCCTGAAAATCTATCTCCTCGTAAATTCTTGTGAGTAGTTCTTTTAATATTACTTTTGAAATATTTTTTAAATTCTTTTGTATTAGTATATGGAAATTCTTTTTTAAAGGAGAATGTTTTGTGAAAAAATATATGGTCGTTTTAGTAGTTTTAATGCTGGTACTGGGAGTATCAGTTACTGTTTATAGCTATGGTATGATGGGAAATTTTCAAGGTGGAATGTTTGGACTTAGATCAGGCGAAAGATTAGAATACATGCTTCAAAAAAAAGCTACCATCTTAGGTATTACCGTAGAAGAACTCAAAAAGGAACTAAATAGCGGCAAAACATTTTTAGACCTTGCTAAAGCCAGAGGAATTACCGAAGAGCAGCTACGAGCTAAGATGCTTGAATTTCAAAAAGTAAGGTTACAGGAATTAGTAATAGCTGGAAGAATTACTCAAGAACAGGCTGACCAGATGTTAGCAGCAATGATACAGCACCAGAATTTAGCTCCGTGCCCTACCTGTGGTCGGGGCTTCGGGTTCCCTGGCGGATTCAGGGGTAGGTTCAATCCGTAAGAAACATTTACTGGTGCCGGGCAAAAGTTCGGCACCTTTTTTCATTATAGATTATCTTTTTAATATGCCCGAACTCTAAATGGTAAAATGGTTAAAACAGTAACAGGGGCGTTAAAAGTTTTATCCAAAAAAATTATTGAAACTAAAATAGAACATATTAAGTACGGTTCTGATGAAGATGTCGCCAAGGCCGTGCAAAGTGGTGATGTAAGCGCTTTTGAGGTGCTGATGCACCGCTATGAAATGAAAATCAACCGCTATATACTGAGAATTTTACCTGACTATGAGGAGGCTCAGGATTTACTGCAGGAAACATTTATGAAAGTATATATTAATATCAACAGCTTTGATGCGAAAAGAAGGTTTTCACCATGGATTTATCGTATTGCTCACAACGAAGTAATTAACAGGTTAAGACAGAAAAAAAAGGAAATGATTTCTCCTTTTGATTTAGATACTTTTCTGCCAATGTCCCTTAAAGAGGATGTGATGAATAAGGTTGAGGATATTAAACTTACCTCAGCTGAACTCAACAACTGTATGGGAAAATTAGAAATAAAATATCGGGAACCTCTGCTTTTCTTTTACCTGGAAGAATTAAGTTATAATGATATTTCTGATATTTTGCGTATTCCTGTCTCTACAGTAGGAGTACGCATAAAAAGAGGAAAAGATATGCTAAAAAAGATTTGTAAAGAGATGGGTTATGAACCATGAGTGAACCAGAAATGAAACCAGCCATCAAAGATAAAATATTGGAAGCTATTAAGAACAAACAAGTAAAGATAAAACCTCGCTGGCATTTTATGGTTAAGAGCCTGCTGGTAGCCACTGCTTTGATATTTGCCTTCATGACTTTAATATTTTTTATCAGTTTTGTTGTATTTTACTTACGCTTAAGTGGTGCCTGGTTTTTACCCGTTTTTGGCTTTCGTGGTTGGAGAATCCTGCTTACCTCCCTACCCTGGTTAGTAATTGGTTTTTCCATCTTACTATTAGTAATTGTGGAGGCTCTGGCAAAAAATTACGCTCCGGTTTACCGAAAACCTATTTTACTATCGGTGGCAGCCATCATGGTTATTGCCCTGGTATCCAGCTTTGCTTTATACGCCACACCTATGCATCAAAGATTGTTTATCTACTCGCGAGACCAACAGTTTCCTTTAACTGGACCTTTATACAGGCAGTATGGCATGATGAGACACTCAGAGTTCACTCCTGGTATTATTACTCTATTTATAAACGACAATTTTCGGATTTTAACTCCCCTGAAAGAGTCATTTCTGGTTATAACCAATGCTGATACAGCCTATCCCCGAGGGAGAGAGTTACTCGTAGGAGACACAGTAGTAATAATCGGCAGAAAAGAAAATGGTACCATATTTGCCCTTGGAGTCAGGAAGATACGAGAAGGAGAAAAGTTCTGGTATCATCATATGCCGGGACCAAGATATTAAAACTCCCGCATATTAAAGTATTAAGCAGACCAATTTTTGCTCCCGACTTTGACAGTTTCTCCCCCTTTTCCCACTTTTTGTAGTCCAAAACCCGCATAAAATCAAGA
>QLTX01000048.1 GCA_018725175.1 Candidatus Psychracetigena formicireducens | reverse complement strand
TATGAGCTGTCACAAGAGTGGAGTCCAGCAGAAAAAATGGATTTATTGCCAATAAGTACCTCGGTTGTGATTGAAGGAAAGGAAGTTAAGGTTAAATCCTGGTTGTATTCAGCAAGAAGTGTCCTTGGTCATGAAGTACCTATTTTATTTCTGGATACTAATGTTTTAGACAATCATGTAGAAGACAGGGAGATCACTTCCTATTTATATGGCAGGGATAGGAATTACCGTTTAAAACAAGAAATAGTTCTGGGAATAGGGGGGGTAAAAATACTTAAAGCGTTAAATTTAAACATTGAAAAATATCATATGAATGAAGGTCACTCCAGCTTTTTAGCCCTTGAACTTTTAAAGATGAACGATATGAATATAGATAAAATAAGAGATTTATGTGTTTTTACCACTCACACACCCATAGAGGCAGGTCATGATAAATTTGATTATCAAATGGTACAAAACAATCTTGGAGACTACCTGCCAATTGATGAAATCAAAAAACTTGGTGGCAATGATTATCTTAATATGACTTTACTGGCTTTAAACCTGAGCAACTATGTTAATGGGGTTGCTAAAAAACATAGAGAAGTTACTAAAAATATGTTTCCTGGATATGATATCCACTCTATAACTAACGGTATTCATTCGTATAGCTGGTCAGCAAAGAGCTTTAGGGCACTATATGATAAATATATACCTGGATGGATTAGAGAACCTGAGTTACTTTTTAAGGTTGATTTAATTCCTGATGGGGAAATCTGGAAAGCCCACCTGGATTCAAAAAGAGAACTGATTGATTATGTAAATCAAAATCACCAGGTTCAAATGGATTATGATACTTTTACCATAGGTTTTGCCAGGCGTGCTACAGCTTATAAGCGTGCCAACCTTATCTTTACTGATTTGGAAAGATTAAAAAGAATTAATAAAGAGAATAAAATTCAAATTATTTTCTCTGGTAAAGCTCATAAAATGGATGACTCAGGTAAGTCAATAATAAAAGAAATAATGCAGAAAATTAATAATTTGAAAGAGGAAATTGCCATTGTATATCTTGAAGATTACAACCTAAATTTAGCAGCAAAAATGGTGGCTGGTGTTGATTTATGGTTAAACACACCCCAAAAACCATTAGAAGCATCAGGGACCAGTGGTATGAAAGCGGCTCATAATGGGGTAGTAAACTTCAGCGTACTTGATGGTTGGTGGATTGAAGGGTGGATGGAGGGTATTACCGGTTATAGTATAGGTTACCACCCTGAGGTGATAGTTACCTTGGAAGAGTCTTTCAGAAAAGAGATAGAAGACCTTTATTCTAAATTAGAATATATAATTTTACCTATGTTTTATTATAAGCGTTATGAATGGATTAAAGTTATGAAAAATTCAATTGGTAAGATATCCCACTACTTCAACAGCCACCGGATGGTTAACCGATACCTTATCGAAGCCTATCTAAATAACTCTAAAAATAGCAACTACCAAACTATAAAGTAATTATCTTATTAACACCAGCATTCTTCTAAAGGCGGTTTGCATATCCGGGGAAACTATTTTTACTGTTCTTGGTCCAATTCTTTCCGCTTCAGGAAGAATAGAAGCCATATCAGCTTTTTGAGTTGTGATAAAGTCAACCTCAATTGTTATGGGAGAGTCCGGGTAAAAAGGTTTTAAGTTGGTTGTGTTTTTGGCAGCTTCCTTAGCTTTTTTCCTTAATTCCTCATAAATTTTTGTTGGATGGTACAAACGAGCAGTGGTTCTTCCCAGGGCAACCTTAGTGACTACTCCGAGAGAGCCCATAAACTTTAACATTAAGGAATCTACTGCTGATTTATCTCCAGATACCAGGACAACTGGAACACCCAAAGAGCCAGCAAAACTACCGTTTAAATCACCTTCGGAATAAGGCTCACCATTAACTCTAATTTCATAAATAGAAGAACCCGAATAGGTGTGGTCCATTATTCCGTGATAGGTCCCAGCACTGGGGTGGTAACCAAGCAACAATACTCCATTAAAATCTGAGGTCAACCCTTCCACCATGGAAAAGGGTTTGGGGCTTCCCATTATCAACTCGGCTCGGGGGTCCAGGTCATCTATGAGAAGATTAGTCATGTTGCCATGAGAATCATTGACTAACACATAACTTGCTCCACCATCAAATAAACCTTCCACGGCTGAGTTGACTTCCTTGGTCATTCTACGACGGGTTTCCATATAGAAGGGAGATTTAATGTCATCTTGAATCTCCCAGGACACCACACCCGATATTCCTTCCCAATCCACTGAAATATAAAACTTCATGCCAAACCTCCTTTAAATCTAAAACTATTAAATAATTATGGTTTTCATTATCTTTTATCGTGATAGTTAATCAAATTTCTGAACATTATAAAAATGGTAGTAAAAGCCTCTTTTCTCAATTAATTCTGAATGTGTTCCGATCTCAACCACTTTTCCATTGCTTAAAAAGATAATCTTATTCACACTTTCCAGAGTTGAAAGCCTGTGAGCAATTAAGATACTGGTCCTTTCTTTAATTAGAATTCTCATTGCCTCGTTAATGAGCGTTTCCGTAGCAGAATCAACACTGGAAGTTGCTTCATCAAGAATAAGAATTCTTGGGTTAAAGACAAGCGCTCTGGCAAAAGAAATGAGTTGTCTTTGACCTGCAGAAAGGGTGATACCTCGTTCTTCCATTTTTTCTTCATACTTATTGGGTAACTCTTCAATGAACTGATGTGCTTGAATTTTTCGAGCAGCTTCATAAATTTCTTCATCAGAGATATCGCGGTTGTTAAGACGGATATTTTCTTTAATATCAGTAGCAAATAGGAACACATCTTGAAAGATAACAGCGATGTTTTTCCTCAGGTCTTTCAAAGTAAGATCCTTTATGTTAATCCCATCTATAAGTATTTCACCTTTTTGTGCTTCATAAAAACGGCAAAGCAGATTGATAATTGATGTTTTGCCTGCTCCGGTAGCTCCCACAAAACCCACACTTTCACCAGGGTTAATTCTAAATGAGACATTTTTAAGAACCCATTCATCATTATTATAGGAAAACCATACATTTTTAAATTCAATAGAACCTTTGGCTAAGTCAAGCCCAATGGTGTTAGTGGAGTCGGTAATCGTGATAGGCTCATTAAGCAAGCCTACTACTCTTTCAGTGGAAGCCATTGCACTTTGTAATAAATCATACTTTTCAGCTATATCCTGGATGGGGCGAAAAAGAGTTTGTACATAGGAGAAAAAGAGGAACAACATTCCTATCTCAATTCTATTGTTTAGAATTTCTTTACCACCATAATAGACGATAAGAGCTAAAGCGAACGAGTTCAGGGCATTTATTGCTGGCCTATAAACAGAGTTTAGTCTAATATTTCTAATAGTTGTCTGGAAATAGAGAGTGTTAATATTTTTGAATCTTTCATGATTTTCTTCTTCCCTGAGAAATAGTTGAATAATTTTCATACCTGATATGTTTTCTGCCAGGTAAGCATTTATACGAGCTAAAAGGGTTCTTACATTACGGTATATTTCCCGTGCTTTAAGTCTAAAACCGATGGTAAGGATTATTACTATTGGAAACAGTGAAATAGAAACCAGGGCTAAAGTTCTATTAAGTATAAGCATGATGGTTATGATTCCAGTAACCAGCAGAACATCTTTAATCATAGTAATAATAACATTGCTGAACATCTCCTGAATAGCATCTGTATCGTTGGTAACCCTGGTAACTAGTCTTCCTACAGGGTTTCTATCAAAGAAGGAAAACGGGAGTGCCTGTAGATGCGAAAAGATGAATACCCTTAAGTCATAAATAATTTTTTGACTAGCGATGTTTAATAATAATGTATGTCCATAGTTAAGCAGGAAGTTAAGAATAATCATAATTAGAAACAGTAAAGAAATATTTACAATATTAACTAAATCGTAACTTCTTAGCCTAGATAGGTCGTCAGGTTTCAGGGTCAATATGAATTTCTGCTCTAATAAATAAGTATCATTCTTAATTATTAACTTATTTTCAAGAGAACGATAAAGTACTGGGTAATTTTGCTTGATCTCTTCCAGGCGTTGCTCACTTATAGGATAGTAAGGAACTCCTTCAATAATATTGTAAGGGTTTATATAATTATCAATGCCTATTTTGATTATATAGGGGATTGCCAGGTCAATAAAGGTGGACATAGTGATAAGCAATAACGCAATCAGCATTGTTTTATAATAAAGCCTGGCGAAAAAGAAAAGCCGTTTTAAAAGAACCATGTCGGGGGCTTTTCTTTCAGGGTCAAATTCTCTAAGATTCTTCATAACGACTGCTATCCTCCTTTTCCAACTGTTGAAGCTCAAAAAGATGGGCATATAAACCAGGCCGTTTAACTAAAATATCATGCGTACCAGATTGGATAATCTTGCCTTTGTCAATAACGATTATATTGTCTGCATGTTTCAGGCAGGAAACCCGATGTGAGACTATTAGGGTTGTGCAACCTATATTTTTATTATATTCAATTATTGCTTTAATTAACTTTTCTTCTGTTTGCGTGTCCAGGGAAGAGAAGGAGTCATCAAGTATTAGTATCTTTGGGTTTATGTGTAAGGCTCGAGCGATGGTAGCCCTTTGTTTTTGCCCCCCAGATAAGGTGACCCCTCTTTCTCCTATTTCAGTTTCCAGTTTTTCAGGTAGAGACATAACATCATCGTATAATTGTGCTTTTTTCAACACTTCTTCAATAGAGTTTAGCGAGCTATGTGGGAAACTGAAAGCAATATTTTCTTTTATGGTGTCTGAGAAAAGGAAGGTTTCCTGGGGAACATAACCGACATATTTACGAAGTACTCTCAGTGGAATACTCTTTATATTGTGACCATCAATAAATATCTCTCCTTCACCAGGGTCATACAATCTGGGAATTAAGTTTAACATGGTTGATTTACCGCTTCCTAACCTTCCAATTATCCCCATAGTTTCGCCAGGTTTTATGATAAATGACAATTTTTCTAAAGTTGGCTTTTCTTTACCTGGATATTGATAAGTTACATCTTTGAACTCAATTTGACCATATATACTTGAAATTGCTTTGTTTACATCGGGTAAATCCTTAATACCCGGCACCTGGTCGAAAACTTCGTTAATTCGCTGCATAGATGCTTTCCCGCGCTGCAAAATGTTAGCAACCCATCCCAAAGCCATCATCGGCCAGGTTAAGAGTCCCAGGTAAGCATGAAAAGCAACAAAATCACCGATGGTAATAGCACCTACAATCACCAATCTACCTCCGTAAAAAAGGGTTATGAAAAGGCTGATGGAAGATAAAAACTGAACTAAGGGAGTGAATACCCCCCATATCCTGACTAAGTCCAGGTTACGATTGACTAAGTCACCAGCAGTTTCCTTAAAATTTTCAAGTTCTCCCTCTTCCTGTCCATAAGCTTTAATAACCCTAATACCGGAAATGGATTCTTGGACTATAGAAGTTAATTGAGCAAAACCCTCTTGAGCTCGCTTAAACAGATGGTGAATCAGTCTGCCAAAAATAAGAACCACTAAAGCTATAATAGGAAGGGGAATAAAAACAGCTAAAAAGAGGCTAAAGTTAATATTTATAAGGTAATAGATACCGAGAACAGTCATAAATAAAGAGTCAGTTATCAGAAGTAAACCTTCTCCCATAGCCAACCTTACTGCATTGATATCGTTGGTTGCCAGAGCCATCAAGTCACCGGTTTTATGATAGTTATAATAATTACTATCAAGTGTTTGTAATTTTTTGTAAAACTCTTCTCTAACTATCTTTTCTAATTTTCTTGAAGTTCCCCAGATAAGCATTCTCCAGCCATACCTGAGAATTATCATAAAAATTGCTAGGATAACAATGGTCAGAGCATAATTAGAAATACTGGAGACGGTTGCAGTCATTTTACTAAATTCGTCAGTTGCCTGTCTTAGAATTTGAGGAATTAAGAGTTGCAAAAAACCTACAGAGATTAATAGCAAAATTCCAGACAAGTATATAAAAAAATGTTTCTTTATAAACTTCAATAAAATGGCGTACATAAAAAATATTATACCCTTTTTTAAATACTCAAAATGTGGTAATCTTATAAAAAGAACTTTTGGAGGCGCACAAATGATTGAGACAATAAAGATTGAAGAACTTTTAAAATCTAATTACGACGATGTTCTCAGCATTTATTTAAACATTGACCCATCTTCCAGCGATGGAGGCAGAGCTCCCTCCTTAATCTGGTTAAAAACTGCCTTTAAAGACCTTAATGAGAAAATAGAGCCTTCTAAAAAAGATTATCTGGAAGCGATTGAAGATGAAGCAAAATCACTTATTGAAGGCACCTTATTTAAGAATAAATCAATAATTCTTTTTATGAATAAAGAAATTAAAGAATTATTGCCTTCTCAGGTTGCAGTAGAAAATGAAATATCTTTTGGCAAACCAAATTTAGGTCAGTTTATCTGGATAATTGAAGAATATAGACCTTTTGGTGTATTATTGGTAGATTCAAGCAAGGTAGAAATATACAAAGTATACCTCAACAAGATAGAAAAGATTAAATCTTTTAACCTGGATCTAGATACTTCTGATTGGAGGAAACAAAGACTTATGCCCCCTTCTTCTCCAAGAGAGGGACCTACTCGGGGTAGTGTAGGTGGAGGTGATAGGGTAGAAGCTTATGAAGATAGGATTGAAGCCAATCAATTACGATTCATGAAAAATACTATCAGCTATTTCAATTCTATAGTCAAAGAACATTCTATCAGAGAATTTGTTTTAAGCGGTTCGGAAGATATTTATGAGAAATACTTTAAGCTTCTTAGTAAGGAACAAATGAGCATGATTGTAGGAAACACCCCCATTCCCATAGATACCAATCCGAGGAACATAATGGTTCAATCACTTTCGGTATTTTGGAACTATGAAAGAGCCAGAGAAAAAACCTTAGTGGAAAATCTTTTAGAAAGGGCTTCTGCGGGAATTCTTGCCTGTGTCGGAATTGATTCTACTTTAAAATCAATACAGGCTGGTAGGGTTGATAAGGTAGTAATTTCCAGAGCTTACAATCAGACTATAAGAAAATGCTTTAAATGCAATCACCATGAAATGATAACTGAAAAACCCTGTTCTAATTGTAACTCACCTGATTTTATAGAAGGTTCTTCCAAAAGTTTTCTCCCACCCTTAATAATTAGCTTTGGGGCAAAAATGGAGGTGGTGGGGGATGATGCAAGCAAAAAACTTATGGCTTATGGGGGAGTTGGCGCCTTCTGGAGGTATTAACCCGGGTATTCTTTTTTTTAGAATACTCTTTCAAATCTAATGCCATTTGAATTAATTGCTTTTCTATTAAGTGATAAAAGGAACCTTCTTCATAATTTCCCATATCGTCTTTTATACCTGCTTTCATTGAAGTGAGAAGTTCTATACCCTCGCTTATATTCTCTATAGCATAAATATGGAATTTATTCTCTTCAATTGCTTTAACCACATCATTTCTGAGAACTAAGTTGTTTATATTTTGAATAGGGATAATAACTCCTTGGTCACCAGTCAAACCTTTTGCTTTGCATATATCGTAAAATCCCTCTACTTTTCTGGTCACACCCCCTACAGGTTGAATTTCGCCTTTTTGGTTTACCGAACCTGTAACAGCCAAGTTTTGCTTTAAGGGGACAGATGCGATAGCAGATAATAAAGCATATAGTTCAGCACTGGAAGCACTATCTCCTTCTACCCCTTCATAAAGTTGTTCAAATACCAGGCTGGAAGTAAGAGATAAGGGGTGGGTGCGGGCAAATTTATCCCTGAGAAAACCTGTGAGGATTAGAACTCCTTTACTATGGATAGGGCCACTCATAGCAACCTCTCTTTCTATGTTTATAATTCCCTTTGTCCCTAAGGATACAGAAGCGGTAATTTTGGATGGCTTTCCAAAGGAATAATCCCCCAGGCTTAAAGTAGAAAGGCCATTAACCTGGCCAACTTTACTTCCGGTAATGTCAAGTAATATACTGTCTTCGTTGATTAACTCTTTAATTTTTTCTTCGATTAGGTTAGAACGATAGACTTTTTCCTGAAGCGCCTTAATTACATGTGTTTGTTCAACTATCTGGTTGTTCTCCTGCATTGACCAGTAGTTAGCTTCGGATATCAGGTCAGCTATATCGCTAAACCTGGTAGAAAGTTTCTTTTGGTTTTCAGCTAATCTTGAACCATAGTCAACAATTATTCCCGCAGATTCTCTGTCAAAAGGATTTAAACTCTCTTCTTTAACCCGGGAACTGATAAATGAAACATGCTTAGAAATTGAGTTATAGTTTCTATCCATTTCGGTATCAAAATCTGCCCTTATTTTGAAAAACTTTCTAAAATCCTCATCATAATTATAAAGAAGATAATAATATTGCAAGCTTCCAATCAGAATAACTTTACAGTTAAACAGAGGTATAGACTCAGGGTTAAGTGTCACTACCGGATCCATTCTCAATTGTTCACCGATATTTTCTATTTTGACCTCGTTATTCTGTAAAGATTTTTTTAAGGCTTCCCAGGCATAGGGATTTTTCAATATATCTAATACTTGAATAACCAGGTAACCACCATTAGCCTTTAATAATGACCCGGATTTTATAAGGTCGAAACTTGTTGTTGTAACACCAAATTGTGATTTAAACTCAATTTTACCAATCAGGTTATAATAGGTAGGATTATTCTCAAAAATAATTGGTGCCCCTTCAGTGCTGGAATTGTCAATAATTACATTAATCTGGTATTTTGCGTATGGGTCAGTTGTAATAATTGGAAAAGATGAAGGAGGTTGAGATAAAATTTCTTTGGGAGTTTTTAATTCGTTAATGTTAGACAGGATATCATCTTCTACTTCCTTTATATAATTTAGAATCTTCGGTTCGTTGCTAAATAATGATTTCATTTCAGAGCTTAAATTGGCTAAGAGAAACTTTACTAATTCAATATCCAGTTTTTCAAGTTCAAGCAGTGCTTCTCTTTCAATTCTTTTGCTAGTCCGTAGAGTGCGGTTTATTTCTTCTACGACTTTTTTGTTTTTTGTTTCCCAGACTTTTTTATCTTCCTCGGGTAATGATTGATATTCTTCGGGGGAAAGTGGGGTTCCATTTTTCATGGGCATAGTAAAAACACCCTGGGGAGTTATTTGCAGAGCAAAACCTTCATCTTTGGCTAGGTTTTGAACCTGATTAATAACTGCCTCTTTTTCAGCTCGAGCTTTATGAGTAATTTCAGATTTTCTTCTTTCGTAATCATCAGTTTCAAAAATCTGGGTAATGTTATTCTTAAGTTCTTTAGTAAAATTGGTCATTTCTTGAGAAAGAATTTTTCCTAAACCTGCTTTCAAAATTAAAGGTTTGGGAGATTCGGGGGATTTAAAGTTGAAAACGTAAACAATGTCGGGAGGAACCGGTTCTTTAGGTGCCCTATTAGTTAGAAGAGATTTAATAGTTGAAGTTTTACCTACCCCGCGAGGACCAGCAATATATAGATTAAACCCTTTGGTTTTCATATTTAAAGCTACTTCAATGGCTTTTATGGCCCTATCCTGCCCTATGGTTACTTCCAGGGGTGAAACCTCATTAGTAGTAGTAAAGGTAAATTCTTCAGTTAAGCATTTACAGGTTACCTTTGTAGAGTCTAACTTAACCATAAAACCTCCCTGTTTAATTATTATGTAAATTTTAGGTAACTATTCAGCCCTATATGTAACTATTCAGCCCTATATTAATGATAGCAAACAAAAGCACCATTGTCAAGGGCCTGTTCTGGCTGACCACATAGGTAACACTGGGCTATCTACCTGTGCGTGTTCGCACGCAGACAGGTGGATTTTAGCAAGTTCCCTTTCAATATATTCTATAGGAGCAAGATAGTCAAGGGTTTGGTGTGGGCGGTTGAA
>QLTX01000047.1 GCA_018725175.1 Candidatus Psychracetigena formicireducens | reverse complement strand
ATTATACCATAAATAAATAGCTTATTACAATATTACTTTATGAACGGTCTACTAGGTGTGGGCATGCTTGCGGTTGGAGCCGTTTTCTCCATATTTGAGCTCCTCGATGCCACTTTTGCTATGCCTGCAGGATGGGTAGCGGACAGATACAACAGGGCTCGAGTTTATGTGTTTAGCGGGGCTATAAGCTTGCTCGGATTACTGTTCTTACTATTTAGCCCGAATTCCCTGGTGCTGTTATTGGTGCTGTTATTTTTGTTCATCTTAATCTATTCGCTGGGTATCAACATCGGTTATACAAGTAGATATAGTCTCACCCTTGATCTGGTCCCAGAGGAGAAGAGAGGTGCGGTTTTTGGTCTTTTTCACACACTAACGTTTTTATTCCCCATTGGAGCTGGATTGATGTTGGGCATTTTGCTTGACCTGGGGTTTAGGGCCATATTCATGTTGTGCGTCTTACTGAAGCTGATAGATCTTCTACTGCGACTAAGGATTCACGATCCACAGCGGGAAGCAGTCACGCAAGTCCCGTTGGTGCAAGTGGAGCACAGCACAACAGGTAGCCAGCCAGAGGCCACTCCCAGGGGCTTGATATCGCGGGTGAAATCACTGTTTCGGTCGTTCCGTTCCGATATGGGCGAATCATGGTCGGTATTTATCCACAAGAGAGATCTGCTTGCCCTGGTTATGATAGGGACTTTGGGCTCCCTAAGTTATGGGGTCTCCGCAGTCTATTTCATTATCTATTTCCATGAAATACTGCACTTTGCCCCCCTGCAGATAGGTCTTCTCTTCTCCTTACATGCCGCCGGCATTGCGCTTGCTGGAATCCTCGGTGGAATGCTCTCCGATCGGTTGGGATGCCGGACGGTTCTGACCACTTCATCGTTAGTTAGTGGTGTCCTGACCTTTGTTTTTGTCTACGTGCAGCGGTTCGATGTGATGATAGCGGTGTTTTTCCTGCTCGCCTTGGAAGGGGGACTATATGCGCCAAATTATCAGGTTCTCCTGGGAGAATTAACACCAGAAGGTCATCAGGGCCGAGTGTTCTCCTTTATGGATGTGTGCACTACAGGCGCCACGGCGGTCGGTCCTCTACTGGGAGGGTGGCTGTGGATTGCTCTTGGCCCCACTTGGGTGTTTATCACCGATGGCATACTAACTATTTTGTGCGCTATACTTTTATTATGTTTCATCAAGAGGTGAGATCGTGAAAAACAACAAGCTTGAAAAGAAATTTTCTTGAGGACATTATCATAAAGTTTCACCGCACAAGAAAAGCTTGTATATCTATCAAACTTATGATATATTTATTCGTTAATAATTTATGTTTTAAAACTTGAAGTTAAAGAACCAGGATTATTAATTCTCTCCAAATACTTGGGTTTTGGAGTTATGATAAAACCCCCAAGAAGGGAGGTAGTGATGGATGTCAGAGGTTGTAAGGAAAGATAACGAAAGTTTAGATAATCTCGTTAGAAGGTTCCGCAAGCAGTGTGAAAAAGAAGGAATCTTTAGAGATATGAAGAAACATGAGTATTTTGAACCACCCTCAGTTTTAAGAAGAAAGAGGGGAAAGAAGAAAAGATAGAGGAAAGAGATTAACAATCATAAATTAGCTCTTGTAAACGGAACGATATACTCGGGCAATTCAAAAACACCGGTTCCCTCATTAGTTATTGATAAGGGAATCGTTGTTTTTATGGGTGATAATCAAACTTCTCAGCTATTGGGGAAAAACAGTAAAATTATTGACCTCAAGGGTAAGACGGTTCTTCCCGGTTTTGTTGATTCTCATGTCCACCTGGTAATGAGTGCTATTAAAAACCAGGAGGTAGATTTTTCTAATATTAACTCTATGGGTGAATTATTAGAAAAAATAGAGAATGAGAGTTTAAAAGATGGCAAACAGGTTATATTTGGCTGGGGATTAGATCCTTCCCGTTTTAGCGAAACTATTCCCACTCTAACTGAATTAGATAAGGTTGCTAACGGGAAAACTATTTTAATTAGCAGAATAGATGGTCATTCAGCTCTAACTAATTCTAAGGGACTGGAGATGTTGGGAATGAAAGACAATAATTCTCCTGTTCTTATCAGAGAGCAGTATAATCAGGCGGTATCAGCTTTTTACAACTCTTTAACCAGAGATGATATTGAAAAAGCTTTAAAACTTTTTTCACAAGAAGTAGTTAAACAAGGCGTGACTTTTGTACATGCGCTTGAGGGTGGTTTTACTTCGCCTACCCTGTCAGTAGATACCCTATTGAAAACAAGAAATACACTCCCTATGAGAGTTACTTTATACTATCAAACTTTGAATATCCGTGAAGTACTCCAATTAGGTCTTAAAAGGATTGGCGGATGCTTGCTAATAGATGGTTCTTTTGGCTCACATACTGCCAGGGTAAAGGAACCTTACTCTGATTTGCCCCAACAAAGAGGTGTTCTGTATTTTGACCCTAAAAGATTAGAAGGTTTTATCATTGAGGCACACTCTTTGAACCTCCAGATAGCTATGCATGCTATTGGAGACGAAGCTATAGATGAGCTTATTAAAGCCTATTCCAGAGCTATCAAAAAAAGTCCACGACGAAATTTGAGACATAGAATTGAACATTTTGAGCTACCAAAGAAGGAACATATAGAACAGGCCAGTAAATTGGGTATTGTCCTTAGTATGCAACCAGTCTTTGAACACTACTGGGGTGGTCGGGGGAAAATGTATGAAAGGCGCTTGGGTAGCCGGGTAGATAATACCAACCCCTTGAAAACAATTATTAAAAAAGGGATTACTATTGCAGGAGGCTCCGATTCTTTTGTTACTCCCATTAACCCCATACTGGGTATTTATTCGGCTGTGAATCACCCTAATGAAAATGAGAGGGTAACAGTTAAAGAAGCTGTGAATATGTTCACCCTAAATGGTTGGTTTGCCGCTGGCGCAGAAAGAAAAGGGGGTTCTCTGGAGGTAGGAAAAGTTGGAGACCTGGTTGTCTTAAACGAAGACCCTTATAAAATTAATCCCCAGGAAATACTAAGCCTTAAGCCTTTGATGACGGTCACCCGTGGAAAAGTTGTTTACTCATCAGGGGATATCTAAATTAAGCCCTTCCTTTTCTAACATTAAGCTTTTCGGAAGCTACTTCAAAAGTAGCAGGCAACCTTCCTAATATTTCACCGTCAGCATGCACAAATAAGTTTGACTCTGACTCCACGGTAATTTTTTTTCCTTTAAAAAGAGACACACCGGGGTGGTTAATATGTGAGCCTGAAAATAGTTTTGGAAGAGTTTTTAATAAATCAATTTTAGGTATATCTCTGATCAAACATAAATCTAATTCACCATCAACCATAGAGGCATAGGGGAGAATCCTCATTCCACCACCGTAACTCGGACCATTTCCAATAGCTATCATATAAGCACGGACCTTGTTTTTAACACCATCAATTTCAAAGGAGATATTCTTAGGGTTAAAAATAACAATTTGTATGATGGCACCTACAAAAAAAGCCAGGAAAGGATGAGGGAGGTATTTATGATACTTATTAGACATATTTACAACTTCACCATCAATACCCACTCCTCCAACGCCCAAATAATATCTGTTCTTCACTTTTCCTACATCTATAGTTGTTACCTCGTCATGTAATAGGCAATTCACTGCTTTTTCTGGATCTTTAGGGATATTAAGGGAAGTAGCAATATCGTTTCCTCTGCCAAAAGGGAGAATCCCCAGGAGCGTGGTTGTGCCAACCAAGGGGTTAGCAACCTCGGAAACGGTTCCGTCACCACCCACTGCTACCACTAAATCCGAGTTCTTTTTCAGTGCTTCTCGTGATAGTTCAATTGAATGCCCGGCAAAACGACTGTATTGAAGGTCTATCTGGCAACCACTTTTTTCCAATTGCAGGGCTGCAGGTGAGACTAATTTTTTAGCCTTTCCAGAAGCAGCAATCGGATTTACAATCAAAGAAATATTCATTTTAAATTCATTCTCCTTTTTATTCTGGATTTAAACTCGTCTTTAATAGATCGAGGTATAAATATTGCCCCCTCGGGACAATTTTCTGCACAAACAAAACAGGAAATGCAATCTATCCGGTTTATCAGGGGGTATTCCTTCATAGATATAGCATCTTTTGGGCAATTCTTTATGCAATCACCACATTGGTTACAAATATTGTTATTAATGTTAGGGGTTAGAGCAATTATATTAGCAAATCGGTTAAAGGTTCGTTCCAAAAAGGTTTTATAGGTGGAGGGTGGTTTAAATGAAGGAATACGAAATAAATTACCGGTCACTTTTATTTTTTCCGGGTTAATCTCACCCAAACCTCTTTGATTAGCAATTCTTAAATGGTGGACATTTCTCGGCTCAATACCCATCATGTAGGCTGCGATAGCATCCAGTTCTACAGCATTAGTAGAAAATAATATAAGGTTGGTTTTTCTTATACTTCCATGAGCAGGACCATCACCCTCCATAGCGGTAATAGCTTCCATAATATTTATATCCGGAGGTCTAATCTGGAGAATATCTATCAAAAGACTGGAAAATTCTTCTATTGAAGGTGCTTCTGAATGAAGTTTTAACTTCAAACTACCTGGGATTATTCCATAGAGGTTTTTGATTGCTCCGGTAATTGTGGTTAAAGTATGAGTTTTCATTTTGGGAATATTTATTATAAAGGGAGCATTTTTAAAAATCTGAGATATAAAAATTGAAGGAATTTTTTTATTAGCAGGCAGCTTAACTTCAGTTACCTCACGGGTTAATGAGATAAAATTTCCCTCGCAGGCTGGTTTTAGACCAGAAATTGAGGCAGCGAACTCAAAATCAGTAACGGTCCCCCCGGGAGAGTCTCCGCCGATGGGGTTAGCCCCGAACATCTTTAACTGTTGGTATATATGTTTCACTACCTCAGGGTGGGTGGTAGCACCATGCTCGGGATCATAGGCACCCAGAAGATTTGGTTTAATAAGTACTTCTTTTTTATTAAGGGAGGCTTCAAAAGGTTTTAAGATTTCAAATACTATTGACTCAATTTTGTCTGTATTGAGGTTGTAAATGTTTACCATAGATATGATTATAGCACATGGTAAAATTATTAAATAATATTAATCCTTAAAGACTTAATATAAAACAAATAATGAATGCTATTCTCAGGAGGACAAAATTGAACATTATCTATCAAATGCCAGCTAAAGTAATTTTTGGAAAAGGAACAGTAACTTTATTACCACAAGAGATTAAACAATATGGTGAAAAAGTTCTTCTCGTCTCTGGTAAAGGTAAAACTTCCATCCTGGCAAAGGAAATTGGGAAGGTTTTAGAAACAGATGGTTTTCAGGTCGTACCCTTTTTTCAGGTAGAGCCCAATCCAAGCATAGAAACTGTCAGGGCAGGCATTTTATTAGCCCTTCAGGAAAAGGTAGATATGGTGATTGCTATTGGTGGTGGTTCTCCCCTGGATACTGCTAAAGCCATCGCGGCTTCAGTAGGCTCAGACAGTATCATGGAAGAACTATTAGGTATAAATAAAGTAAAAACTGCCTTGCCCGTAATTGCTGTCCCTACAACATCGGGTACAGGTTCAGAAGTTACTAAATACTCAATTCTGACCATGAATCATAAGAAAGTATCCCTGGTATCTACCCATATTGTCCCGAAATTAGCAATAGTTGACCCCGAATTAACCCTGGATTTACCGCGTAATGTAACTATTGACACTGGATTAGATGCCCTATCTCATTTATTGGAGGGCTTTTTTTCTCGAAGCTCTTCACCCATTAGCGATGCTTATGCTAAGGAAGGTTTAAAATGGTTTAAGTATGGTTATGAGGGTTTATTAGTTACTGGAGATTATCAATATCGCGAAAGCTTATCTATGGCATCTTTGTTAGGTGGTTTAACTATTAATACTGCTAGTTCAGGCCTGGCTCACGCCATAGGATATCCTTTGACCTCTAATTTCGGGGTTCCTCACGGCAAAGCCAATGCCATGATAATGCCTCATTTATTTTTCTGGCAGAAGTCTGAGATAATCAAGAAATATAAAGAGGCTTCTGAAATACTTGGTTATAGTGATTTATGCGAAGGGTTAATAGCTTTAAACCATATGTCCGATATAGAACCTATCATGTCCGGTTTTTCCGATACTCCTGAGGAAAATATTATTAACTATGCAGAAGAGGTGGTTAATAACCAGAGGTTTATGATGTCTGCACCAAAAACACCCAACAAAGAAGATATCATTAACATGTACAGGAAATTACAATGGAAATGAAAAAGGTTGATATATTGGGTATTAACTATGTAGTAGAAAGTGGTTACCATCCTACCTTAGACGAAAAGGTATTAAAAAGGGTAACCATATTAACTCGTGAAAAGAAAGAAACCAGAGTAGGAGTTTATACCGATGTTCTATTCCAAAAGATTAATAAGAGCCTTTCGGGAATTTATACCGAGGCTCTGAGAACGGAATTTGATGATTTCATAGATATAGAAGTCTTAACTAACGGAAGCTTGAGGTTGGTAGTAGAGCTACCCTATGATTTATCCTGGATTAGTGCTGTGGAAAAGGTAGAAACAATTGGTTCAAATGCTAAAAATGTTTTAAAGGATTGGCAGGTAAAACTGATTAACGGAGAAACGATAAATGGTAAAGGAGGGGCTATACTAAACAAGTTTAGACCTGGGATTAGTAGAATTGCTAAAAAGGCTCTTTAACCTTCATTAAAAAGTGATATAATGAAATACAGGAGGTAAATGCTTTGGATATTAAAGTAGGAATAATCACAAATTATTTCAAAAAGATTGGCGTTGCTGTCCTTAAAGTAGAAGGGACTTCCCTAAAAATTGGTGATGATTTACGGGTTGAAGGTAGAGAATCGGAATTGTTTCAAAAAATAAGCAGTATGCAAATTGAACATAAAAATATTGATGAAGCTCTCCCGGGAGAGAATATTGGTTTAAAAGTTCTTGAACCAGTAAAAAAGGGAGATGTGGTTTTTAAAGTAATAGATAATAAATAGACTCTTTAAACTAAACCTTAACCTTTTTAATGTTATAATTAACCTTGTTGTGCCGAGATAGCTCAGTCGGTAGAGCGAGGGACTGAAAATCCCTGCGTCGGCGGTTCAATTCCGTCTCTCGGCACCATCCTCTTAGGCGGGAGTAGCTCAGCCGGTAGAGCATCAGCTTCCCAAGCTGAGGGTCGCGGGTTCGAATCCCGTTTCCCGCTCCATTTCATCAGTTTATTAAAAAAATGTGTTAGATATAGAGGCATATCTTATATTTAATAAAATTTAAACAAAAAAATCTGAGATTCAGGAAGTTGTTAATAATTTTTAAGAATAGTTAAAAAATAGTTATAATAACTTTTCTCTCGCGGGGACCGTCAAATTCCATAAGAAAAATGCCCTGCCACCTTCCTAAAAACAATTGGTTTTCTTTAACTGGAACCACCAAGCTGCTACCACAGAGAATTGTCTTTATATGAGCCGGGGAGTTACCTTCTAAGTGGTGGTATGAATCATTAACTGGAATTAACTGATTGACTTTCCTTAAAAAATCATTCATAACCTCGGGGTCAGAATTTTCGTTTATGGTCACTCCAGCTGTAGTGTGAGGTACAAAAATATTGCACATATTAGCGGTATAATCACCATTTCTCAAGAAACTGTTAATTTTTGTAGTTATATCAATTATTTCAATATTCGCTTTAGTTTTAATGGTAAATCCAATTCTTTTCATTTTTTACCCCTTTTATTTTAAGATGCCATCCTTTTTATCTTTGTTTCTGGAAGTTACTTACTTCAGGTTGATTAAAACATTGCATCTTTATTATATAATTATTAAGTATTTATGGCGAGGTAGCCAAGTGGCCTAAGGCGGCGGTCTGCAAAATCGCTATCCGCCGGTTCAAATCCGGCCCTCGCCTCCAGATGATTATGCCGGGGTGGCGGAACAGGCAGACGCAGCGGACTTAAAATCCGCTGAGGGTAAACCTCGTGGGGGTTCGATTCCCTTCCCCGGCACCAATTTTTAAATGGAAAACCAGGAGGAAATATTATGAAAATAGGCATTTCTGTCTTATCAACAGGGCATCTGAAAATAACCGAAGCTATAAAAAAAGCCAGAGAATTAGATTTTGAACTGGTGGAAATATTCGGAGATTTTTTATTTTTTGATAACTCACCATTTAGGGAAACATCAAAAGAAATTGGTCGGGTAGCTAAAGAAGAAGGAGTAGAATTAACTATACACCTACCAGCCTTAGATTTAAACACCGGTAGTTTGAAGGGTGGTGTTTATAAATTAACCAGAGAAGAAAATATTACAGCTTTAAATTTTGCTGCTGAGGCAGGGGTTAAACTGGCTGTTTTTCATCCAGCCTCAGCTCCCGTTTGCTTTCAACCTATTCTGAAGGCTGTGGAAGAACGGATGGAGAAACTACTTGGTGATTTATTGGTAATAGCAAATTCTCTTGATATTATCATAGCTGTAGAGAACCTGGGAGTTGAAGAAACCTGGATGGTAAATAAGCCTGATAAAATGCTCAAATTAATAAATACTTTTGACTCAGAATTAAAAGTCGCCCTGGATTTCGGACATGCTCATATAGCTAAATTAACCCAGGAATTCATAGATACTCTGAAAACGCATATTAAACATCTGCATCTACACGATAATTTTGGATTTACTGACGAACATCTTCCAGTAGGGACCGGTTCCTTGCCATATGATAATTTTAAGAGCTTTCTTAAGGGCTTTCAGGGAACAGCAATTATGGAAATATTTTCTTTTAAAGACCCTATTAACGATATAAAAATTAGTCTGGAAAATTTAAAGAGAATTTTAGCTGATTAAGCCTTTATAGATAAAACTATCATTCGCCTGGAATTCAGGGTGTAGGGTTCATCAGTTTTATAATTCCCAAAAGTTGTGGTTACTTTTAATCCCACTTTGCTTAGAAGATATTTAATTTCTGTAAAAGTGTAGGCTCTAACGAAAAAGTTAGCTTTTTTAGTAATGCCATCTCTAAATAGAATTCTTTCTGTGCAATTTCGGGAGTTTATTATGTCAAAGGAATTAATTTCAACAATATAACTTTCTTCTCTTTTGGTAACCACATAAGGTAGATAATTTTTTAGGATATATTCCCGATTAAACATATCCAGAAGAAATTTACCACCCTTTTTTAGAGAGTTTGAAATACCCTGCAAAACTTTGAAATTGTCTTTATCGCAAAAATAGCCAAAACTTGTAAAAATATTAATAACTGCATCAAATTCATTCACAAATTCAAAGTTTCGCATATCATCCTGATAATACATAACCTTTAACTGTTTTTTCTCAGCTTCCTGTCGTGCTATTTGCAAAAACTCTGCTGAGCTATCTAATCCTGACATGGAGTAACCTTTTTCAGCCAGGATGTTAGTAACTCTTCCGAAACCGCAGCATAAATCAAGGATTTTAGACCCCTTTTCTAACTTCAGAACCTCATCAATGAAGTTAGATTGAGCTTCATTTACTTCTTGAGTAAGCAGGGGATTATAAATAAATAAGTAGTCTTCAACATCAAATACTTTTTCAAATTCAAATTCAGTTTTTTCCATAAAACTCATTTTAAATTATATAACACTATACCACTCCTTTTTAGTACCTATGTTTTATCAGTTGTCATTATATACACTGATTCAGTATCTTAATCCTCCAGTCTTTCTGGGATGCTTTGGTATTTGTCCCCGTAGAGGCAATCCAGAACCTCGGTTTTAACCCCTTAAAAGAGGAGACCCTGTGTCAAGCATGGGGTGACAGGTGTGAGGAGACCCTGCATCCAGTGTAGGGTGACAAACAAAAAACCTGGGGAGACAAAAACCTTAAAAGATTAGACTACTTCCCCCTCACCCAACCCTCTCCCACTGTCTGGGAGAGGGGTAAAAAGTCTTAAAAGATGGGATTGCTTCGGGACCTTGTCC
>QLTX01000046.1 GCA_018725175.1 Candidatus Psychracetigena formicireducens | reverse complement strand
GATTTATTGATTATCTTTCTTTCAGGTTTCCAAGCTTGCTCAACAGCAAAATTAAGAGCGAGATTGTATTGTTTGAAAGTTTCAAGAATATCTTGTTTTCTTTCTTCAGAAATATCCAGCTTTACTTTGCAAGTTTTAGTTATAGCTTTCATATTTCTAATATATCATGTTTACCTGAAGTTTATCAAGTAAAATCATTAAAGAAAGGAGGAGGCAATTCCTCTCCACCATTAAAATGGGGAGTTTTTTGCCGTAGTTTTTATGATAAAACGATATACCAGGCCTGAAATGGGTAAAATCTGGGATGAAAGCTATAAGTATCAAAAATGGCTGGAGGTGGAAATAGCTGTTTGTGAAGCCCAGTTTGAGCGAGGTAATATACCTGAAGAATCCCTGAAGATAATTAAAGAAAGGGCTTCTTTTGATATTAACCGCATTGAAGAGATTGAGCAGACTGTTAAACATGAGATAATAGCTTTTTTAACTGCTGTTGGTGAAGCAGTTGGTTCAGAGGCTAAATATATTCATTTGGGACTAACCTCTTCTGATGTGATTGATACCGGGCTGGCTCTCCAGATGAGAGAATCTGCAGAACTGATAATTAAGGACCTGTTAATTCTTAAAAATGTTTTACGAGAAAAAGCTTTCCAGTATAAGAATACCCCCTGCATGGGAAGAACTCATGGAATTCATGCTGAACCGATGGTTTTAGGCTTGAAATTTACCCTCTGGTACCAGGACCTTAATAGATGCCTTACCAGGATAAAGCAGGTATTAGAGGTGATAAGTATTGGTAAAATATCCGGTCCTATTGGTACTTTTTCCAGTGTATCGCCGGAAGTGGAAGAAATTACCTGCCATAAACTTGGCTTAAAACCCGAGCCAGTCGCTACCCAAGTTGTACAAAGAGACAGGCATGCAGAATATTTGCTGGCTCTTGCCCTGGTAGCTTCCTTTCTGGAAAAGATAGCCCTGGAAATCAGGCACCTTCAAAGAACCGAGGTGAGAGAAGTGGAGGAGCCCTTCAGTTTAGGGCAAAAAGGCTCTTCCGCTATGCCTCATAAAAAAAATCCCATAGGCTCTGAAAATATCTGCGGTCTGGCAAGATTGGTTCGTTCCTATGCCCTAACTTCATTGGAGAATATTGCCCTATGGCACGAAAGGGACATTTCCCATTCCTCAGTGGAAAGAGTGATAATACCAGATAGCCTTATACTGGTTGATTATATGCTAAACAGGTTGACAGGAATCCTGCAAAACCTGATTGTCCACCCAGAAAAGATGTTGGAAAACCTTGAAGCAAGTTTAGGTTTGTACAATTCTCAGAAAATACTTCTTGCTTTGACTGATAAAGGTCTTAGCAGGGAGAAAGCTTACGAATTAGTTCAAGAAATTGCTTTGGAATGTTGGGAGAAAACCACAAGTTTCAAAGATACCTTATCCAGTAATAGTGAAATTACTAAATATCTTACAGTGGGAGAAATTAACAGTCTTTTTGACTTCAACGAGTATCTAAAATATGTGGATTATATCTACAATAGAGTATTTAACTTGGGTTCAGGTCTTCATTCTTGACATAAAATAATAAAAGATTGGGTTTTTTCTCAATTCTAATTAGATAATTAACTGAATGACTTTAAAAAGTCCAATATGTTATAGACGACTACAAATTACTTCTAACCAAACTGGTTTTCAAGAATAATAGAATTATCCCTCTCTTCACCTGTAGAAATCAACTGGACCAAAATTTCAATTTCTCCTTCTATCTTTTTCAAATACTTCCTGGCATTCTCAGGAAGAGATTCGTAGGTTTTAACCCCCGAAGTAGGTTCTTTCCAGCCATCCACCTCTTCGTAAACAGGCTGACATCGGGTTAAAATATCTATATTTCTCGGGAATTGAGTATAATGTTTCCCCTGATATTCATAAGCCGTGCAAATCTTGATTTTGTCCAGACCATCAAGAATATCCATCTTGGTAAAAGCCAACCCGGTTAAGCCATTCACCTGGACTGCATATTTAAGCATTACCAGGTCTAACCAGCCACACCTTCGGGGCCTGCCGGTAGTAGCTCCAAACTCTTTCCCTTTACTTCTCAGATAATCACCAAACTCATCTTTTTGTTCTGTAGGAAAAGGACCCATGCCCACACGAGTTGTATAAGCCTTAGAAACTCCCAGGACCTTATTTATTTTAGTTGGTCCAACTCCCAGACCGGTGCAAGCACCACCAGCAACAGTATTAGATGAGGTTACAAATGGGTAAGTACCATGGTCAACATCTAAAAAAGTTCCCTGGGCACCCTCAAAAAGAAGGTTTAAGTTTTTCTTAATAGCCTGATTCACAACCATTTCCGTATCACCTATATATTTTTCTAATAAGCGACCATAATTAAGGTAATCGTTATATATTTGCCTGGCAGATAAGGCGGGAAGGTGAAAATAACTTTCCAGGAGGAAGTTTGCTGAAAATAGGTTTTCATAAAGCTTCTCCTTGAATATTTTTGGCTGTAAGATATCCCCAGCCCTGATTCCATAGCGGGCAATCTTATCCTCATAAGCTGGTCCAATCCCTTTTCCAGTAGTACCAATTTTCTTATTCTTCTTAATATTTTCAGTTGCTTTATCCATAATGAGGTGATAGGGCATAATAATGTGGGCATTCGCAGATATTATTAAGTTGCCATCAACTTCAATTCCCCTGCTTCTTAAAGTGGTAATCTCCGAAAGTAGAACTTCTGGGTCCACCACCACCCCGCTTCCTATAACACATTGAACCCCTTTATGGAGAATGCCAGAAGGAATTAGGTGAAGTACATATTTTTCTTTACCTATATAAACAGTGTGCCCGGCGTTGGGTCCCCCCTGATAGCGGGCTACTAAATTTGCTTTTTCAGCAAGAAAGTCAATTATTTTTCCCTTGCCTTCATCACCCCACTGAGCTCCTACAACTATAACAACTGGCATAAAAACTCCCTTTCAAAAGCAATTTTAACTATAAGAATTATACCTTATTTCTATTTTTTATTCTAACAAAGGTTGCCAACAATTAGATATCTCAAGTACTCTTAAAAAGCCGTAAGAAGGTTGAGATAAAGAGTAAAATACACTATAAAGATACTAGCTATGATATAATTTTAAGTTATGGAAAACAATAATTACGCAGTTAAAACCATTGATATTAAAAGAACCTTTAAAAAAAGTAGCAATCTTATAAATGCCCTGAAAGGCATTTCTCTTACTGTAAATAGAGGTGAATTTTTCGGGGTTCTGGGAAGAAACGGAGCTGGTAAAACTACTTTCTTGAAGATTTTATCAACCCTGCTCTATCCTACTTCTGGTCAAGCCTGGGTTGGTGGGTGGGATGTCCAGAAAGATGGCCAAAATATCCGTGAAATTATCAACCTGGTTTCCGGTGGAGAAGAATCAGGTTATGGTATTTTAAATGTGAGAGAAAATTTATGGATGTTCTCTCAATTTTATGGGATACCATCATCCATCGCCCTAAAAAGAATTGATAAATACCTGGAAATGTTCGGTTTGAAAGACCAGGCTAAAACCAGGGTTAGCGCTCTTAGTACCGGTATGAGGCAGAAGATGAATCTAATTCGGGGCTTATTAAATAACCCTGAAATATTATTCCTTGACGAGCCAACGGTCGGGCTGGATGTAGAATCTGCACGCCACATCCGCTCTTTCTTAAAAGATTGGATAAAAGAAAATGATAGAACGATAATTCTTACCACCCATTATATGCTTGAAGCCGATGAACTATCTGAAAGACTGGCTATCATAGAGGGGGGAGAAATTATAGCCCTGGGAACTCCTTCTGAGTTTAAAGGACTTTCTCAGACTGAAAATTTTTATGAACTTACGGTAAACAATTTTCCCGAATCCCTGGATATAAATATTGAAGGAGTTCAACTTATTTCCAAACTCCCTCAAAATGGAAATACAATACTGAAGATTAGACTGAAAGAAGATTCTTTACTTAGTGAGCTTTTAGCAAGTTTAAACCAACATGGTACTAAATTGGAATTATTAAAGAAAAAAGAACCAACTCTGGAAGATGCTTTTGTTAACCTCGTTGGCAAGAGTAGTATTGATGTTTCTGGAGCCTGATAATAATAATTATCTATGTTTAAGAAAATACTTCGTGAATTAAGAGCTATCAGGGGGCGCGCTTATGTCAGGATGGTTTCCATAAGAAGAGACCTTCTGCTGCTTCCTTTCCAGGTGATTTTACCCGTTCTGGCGGTAGCTGCTTATATTTACCTTTATCGCTTCATCGGTGCTCCTCCAGAATATGGCACCCTGGTGCTAATAGGCGGGGTTATGACCACCTACTGGCTTAATGTCCTCTGGTCAATGGCTTCCCAACTATATTGGGAGAGGATGATGGGTAACTTACAGATTTATTTTTTGGTTCCTGCTTCCAAAATGAGCATTCTTTTAGGTATGGCAGTCGGAAGTATGTATACGACCTCTATCAGAGCACTCAGCACTTTATTTGTCGGTCTGGTTATTTTTCGCTTGCCTATCGAGTTAAAAAATCCTGTGGCAGCTATTCTTCTTTTCTTTCTTTCTCTCTCCGCTCTTTATGGAATGGGCATGTTACTTAGTTCTGTTTTTCTCGTCTGGGGAAGAGAAGCCTGGCATCTATCAAGCCTGTTTCAGGAACCTATTTACCTACTATCAGGTTTTTATTTCCCGGTTAAATCCCTCGGAATAACTCTGGCTACCGTTGCTTCCTTGATTCCGGTAACCCTGGCTCTGGATGGAATGCGTCAGGTTCTTATCCCAGGTGGAGAAAAAATGGGTTTTCTCCCTGTTTGGATAAATATTTTAATCCTGGCGGTAATGGCTCTGGTTTTCCCTTACCTGGCTTATTATGGACTTAATTATATGGAAAGATTAGCTAAAAAAGAGGGCAGGATTACTACCAGATGGCAATAGACTTTTCCTCTTTACCAGCATATCTTAGAAAATTCCTATTATCGCTATGGGCTGGGTGGAAAATAACCAGCAACTGGACTGAACCCCTTCTGTTTATGGTTTATTTAATCGTTAAACCGCTTTCCTCCGTGCTTATTTTAATTGTGATGTTTTATGTGATCACTGGCAGTTTCACCGGCGAACAATTGCTGTTTATTTATGTTGGCAATGCCTTCTTTTCTATCGTCAGGGCAGGAGTCTCCTCGGTATGGGTAATAACTGAAGACCGGGAATGGTTTGAAACCATAAAACCAATATTTATCTCTCCAGGTTCTTATTTGTCCCATATTCTGGGAAGGACCTCAGCTGAGTTCCTTTTTTCCGTTTTTTCCTCGGTAATTCTCTTAGTAGCTGGTTTTTTTGTCCTGAAACTACCCCTCGGTATTAATCTACCGCTTTTTATATCTACTATAATTCTAACTCTGATAATCACTACTATACTGGCATTATTATTCTGCAGTGTGGCTTTCTTTGTTGGCCATGGTGGAGAATTTATAGTAGAAGGTGCTTCTGGTTTTCTTTACCTGTTTTCGGGTGTCATTTTCCCAGCCTCAACCCTGCCAACTTTTCTCAGAATTATTGCTGAGGCTAACCCCATAACCCATTTAACTAACTTTTTTAGAGCCTCTTTGGGGGTGTCTGCGGCACCTCAGGTTGAATTATGGAAGTTTTATTTAATTTCTCTTATTATTCTTGCTTTATCCTACTTTATATTCAATAGAGCTCTAAAACTCGCCCTTAAAACAGGTATGTTCGACCAGAAGTTAGGACATTAACCAGTTTAATTGGGGTCAGGTCTACGCATTTGACAATTCAAACTCTTATAAATACAATCCACTTTTTTTATTTCTCTATCTTTCTTTGATAATTCCTAAAATATGGCTCTAGGTCAATAAGTGTGGTATACATACAGTACAAATGGTGGTAGAAACCCAAGAATCATCTCTTTGACATATACCTCCAGCTTTCTGAACCCATAACTGATCCTTTTAAGCCTCTTGATTTTGGTATGAACTTAAGATTCCCTAACTTATCCCGGTCTTTCTAAAGACCATCCTTATAATAGAGCTGCGTTTCCTATAGACAACTGGTTGGGAGGGGGTTTAAAAAATAAAAGATGAGACTGCCGCGGCTCCCGAAGGAGCCTCGCAGAGACAATTATTTTTGTCATCGCGAGACTTCTGAAAGAAGTCGTGGCGATCTAATTATTTTCCCCTTTTTTTGTCATTCTTGGCCATCGTCCTGGACTTGATCCAGAATCTATCCCGAATCTATCCAGAATCTCCTACCTTCTCTGTCACTCTGGACCACGATCCAGAGTCTCGTTTTTAAGTCATTAAAAGAGGAGACCCCGTGTCAAGCATGGGGTGACAGGTGTGAGGAGACCCTGCATCCAGTGTAGGGTGACAAACAAAAAACCTGGGGAGACAAAAACCTTAAAAGATTAGACTACTTCCCCCTCACCCAGCCCTCTCCCTCTTCTTTGGAGAGGGCTGAAAAGTCTTAAAAGATGAGACTGCCGCGGCTCCCGAAGGAGCCTGGCAGAGACAAAAGAGTAGGGGTATTTTTAAAATTCTACGGCAATTGACTCAATTTCTATTAAAGAACCCCGGGGAAGTCCCTTAACTTCAATAGTTGTTCGAGCTGGGTAAATTTCCTTAAAAAATTCTTTATAGACTTCGTTGAAATCAGAAAAATCCTGTAAATTTGTTAAAAACACGGTGTTTTTAACTACATTTTCCAGCGATAAATTGATTTCTTCCAGAAGAGCTTGGATATTTAATAGTACCCGCTTTGCCTGTTCTTTAATATCCACCCCAACCATTTCCCCGGTTTCCGGATCAAGAGGTATTTGACCGGAAAGGAAAATGATTTTCTTAAATCCCTCTACCTCTATCGCTGGTGAATAAGGCCCGATTGCTTTTGGAGCTTTAGAACTTTTTAATAATTTTTTCATTTTTAACCTCCCTGTATTTTATTAAGATTGTTTTAATTTAACTTTAATCCACAAAGCCCATTCTAATCTTTTTTTAAGAAGGGTGCATTCTAAATCGTCGGGTTGATAGATATTGCCATTAGCAAAATAATGGTTAGCATGACATCCACCGCTACAATAAAACCTTGCCCAACACTGTAAACATTTATCCTTGGTGGAAAAATCAAGGGATATAAACCTGTTTCTCAACAGTAGGTTATTCAATCCTTCAGTTAGGTTTCCCAAAATAAAATCATTTTCACCGACAAACTGGTGACAGGGATAAATATTTCCTTCTGGAGAAATAGCAAGGTAATCTCTACCAGCACCGCAACCCCCGGTCCTTCTTTTAAGGTCGGGTCCCCTTAAGGGATCCAGAAGGAAGTGGAAAAAAGTTATATCTCTACCTTTAAACTTTTCTTCTAAATACCATTGAGATAGTAATTCGTATTGCTTAAATATTTCAGGTAAATCATCCTCTTTCAGGGCAAAACCATAGTTTTTACCCACTACCGGTTCCATAGAAACTACCGGAAAACCCTCATTAAAAAGATAACGGACTGAGTCAGCAAAGTGAACAGTCTGGCTGGTATAAGTTCCACGGATAAAGAAAGGAGGAGGATTTTTAGATAAATATTCTTTAATGTTTTGAGAAACGGTATTAAACGAACCTTTACCCTGAGGGTCAACACGGTTTAGGTCGTTAGTCTCCTGTGAACCATCAAGCGACAATACCGTTTCAATCTGATTATCAATTAGAAATTCCTGCATAGGTGGGGTCAACATCATAGCGTTGGTAGTCAGAGTGAAGTTGATTTTCCTTCCTGTTGCCTGTGCTCTATTGTTTCCATAATTAACAGTACTCTGTAAGTTAGGAAAGTTTAAAAGCGGTTCACCACCAAAAAAATCTACCTCCAACTCCTCATAAGGAGAGTTCTGGAGAAGGAAATCGATAGCAATATGCGCTACTTCAAAATTCATACCTGAAAGTTGTTTGTAAGTAGTTCTATTCCTGATAAAACAGTAGGAACAGGCAAGGTTACACCTTCCATCAATCAAGAGGCACATACCCTGCAGGTGAGGCGGATATTCTACTGAATATTCAAGGGGTGGGGAAAAGAGAGCTTCATCATGGTAAAGAGTTAAAAGCTCATTAAAATCTTCCTGGAGGGTTTGGGGAGTTTCAGAAAGGGAAACTTTTCCTGCCTGGTTTACTTTTTTGAGAAGGTCAAAAGCTTCAGCTGAAATTTCTAAAAGGGTGCCTGAATTAACATCCAGGGCGAGGAATTCATTAGCGCAGCGGAAAAGGTGAACTTGCCCATTTCCTTTTTTCAAAGCAGAGTTTTTCTGCAAGCTTATTTGCCTGGTTTAAGAAAGTTTGTTTGGTTGGCTATAGTGCAGGATGTCTTACAAGCAGATTGACAGGATACCTTAAACCTTTCTAGAGGTTGGGTCTTAAGGGCTTTTTTGAAAATTATTTTTATTTTTTTCATCTTTTTCTCCTATGTTAATTATAAATATAATATTTTATCGTATTTGGATAGTTCAATGGCAAAAAAACTTATCTATTAAAACTTTTTTGTTTTTTGTCATCGCGAGAGCCTGTAAGGCTCGTGGCGATCCCATGTTTTCCCTTTCATTTGTCACTCTGGACACCGATCCAGAGTCTCGTTTTTAAGTCATTAAAAGCGGAGACCCCGTGTCAAGCACGGGGTGACAAAAAAGGAAGTCATTCTGGAAGGCTTTGGTATTTGTCCCCGTAGGGGCAATCCAGAATCTCCTAATTCTTTGTCATCGCGAGACTTCTTTCCCTTCAGTCATTGCGAAGACCCGAAGGGTCTGTGGCAATTTCATGTTTTCCCCACTTCCGTCATTGCGAGAGCCTGTAAGGCTCGTGGCGATCCCATCTCTTTCCCCTCCTGGAAGGTGCTTCTTTCTCCACTCCTGGAAGGGAGGGGATTGAGGGGAGGGTGATAGTTTCTTGCCCCTCACCCTGCCCTCTCCCTCTTCTTTGGAGAGGGTTGAAAAGTCTTAAAAGATACGACTGCCACGGCTCCTGAAGGAGCCACGCAGTGACAAAAAAAAGAAGTTATTACGATCCCCAGCACCTATTGGAGATTGATGAATAGGTGCGTGGCGTGGTAATCTCAAGTTTTTCTCCCTGCTATTTTCATTCTGGAAGGCTTTGGTATTTGTCCCCGTAGGGGCAATCCAGAATCTCCTAATTTTTTGTCATCGCGAGACTTCGGAAAGAAATCGTGGCGATCCCCTTATTTTCCCCGTGGAAGGGAGGAGATTGAGGGAAGGGTCATGTTATTCTCAAACTCCCATCTATACCATTCAATATGATTTATTCTGCTATAATTTTTGTATAAAGCTTCTCAGATGTCAGATGTGTATACCTCGCCCCTAAACCATTAGGAACTAATTTAAATGATGCATCGTCTAACTATTTGAAATGCAAAGAACAGTTTTTTTAGAAACTAAATATTATTAAAGCTTAAAGGAGGAAGTAAAATGAATAAAAAGATTATCTTTATCCTGGCAACCTTAGGTTTAGTTGTTATCGGAGGAACCATGCTGGTTGTTAGAGGAAATTATTTCTCACCGCCTCTCTCAGGGAGTGATAGCATAAATATGGAAACGATAGAAAGGGGTACTCATTCTGGAATTACTGAAAAAATAAATTATGTCATAAAAAACGAAGATAACTGGAGTAAATTATGGGTAAATATCCATTCAGGAGTACTGATTGAACCTCCGCCACTACCCCAAATAGATTTCAGAAATTATTCTGTTATAGCTGTTTTTATGGGAGAAAAACCTACAGGTGGTTACCGCATTGATATTAATAAAATTGTTGATCAGGAAGATAAATTAGTTGTATATATCAAAGAATACACTCCTAAACCAGATACGATGGTAACTCAGGTATTAACACAACCTTACCATATAGTTCAGGTTGAAAGGGTTATTAAAGAAGTTATTTTCAATTAACTCAATAATTAAATAATATTGTAACTATTCAGCCTGCTTGCCTTAATCCGTGAGTCCAGACTCAAAACGCTCACCCACTGGGTGATG
>QLTX01000045.1 GCA_018725175.1 Candidatus Psychracetigena formicireducens | reverse complement strand
CGAGTAAGGGATAAAGGAATGAGAATAAGTAGCCTGTCCCCTTTTTCCTTTCCTTCATTTTTTTTTAAAAAGCCTATTTTATTTGTTATAATGACTATTATATTATTTAAATAAAGGAACGCCTGATTTTTTTTCAGGAGAACCCAAAGGAGGCACTTTAATTGAGAGAAACCTTGATAAAAATATGGCAAAACCAGTATATTCGTTTGGCTGTTTATAACATCGTCCTTTTCCTGATATTATTTTTAATTTATCAGGCTCAAAACGCTCTTACTATATTGATTTTTGCCTTCATAATTGCTTATTTATTTCAACCACTGGTTAATTTCCTACAAAAACGGAGAATCCCCAGGATTCTGGGGGTGATAGTAGTTTACTTATTAATTTTCCTGGTTATTGGCACGACATCTGTGCTATTAGCAGAAGTGGTGGTTCAGCTTTCCCACTTTGCAGCAGATCTCCCTGCTATACTAAAACCATTAATTAGCTGGATTCAGAACCTACCTGATAGATTTTTACTCATACAAATTCCTTCTGGTATGGAAGAGATATTTAATCAGGCTTCCCTGGCTTTTAAAAATATGCTGGAAGCTTTTACTGGCAGCCTTTTACTCTGGATAACAGCATTGCTGGAGCAGGGAGGAAAAATAATCGTAGCCCTGGTGGGTGGACTTTTTCAGCTGATTACTTCTCTGCTTTTAGGGGCTTACCTTCTCTATGATTTACCTCGCATTGGTAAAAGCCTATTAAATGCTTTCCCTGAAGTTTATCAACCTAAAGTTATGGAATTGGCTGGAAAAGCTGATAAAGCCGTGGGAAGTTACGCCAGGGGACAGGTATTGGTAGCCATCATAGTTGGTTTGATAGTAGGGATAGGGTTGGGAATCATTGGCATACCTCTGGCTACTACCCTGGGATTCTTAGCAGGATTATTTAATCTTATACCTTTTGTGGGGGTAATCGTTTCCTCAATACCAGCCTTACTACTGGCTTTAACCACCGGGTGGTTAAGGGTTATTTTAACTCTGGCTATTTTAATTTTAGCCAACCAGATTGAAGCTCAATTTCTAAACCCGCTAATCGTAGGTAAAGCGATAAACATTCATCCAGCAACCGCCATTTTAGCTATCTTAGCCGGTGTAGAAATTCTGGGGTTATGGGGAGCTTTGTTAGCACTCCCCACTATGGCTATTTTGAAAATGCTCTATACCGACTACTACCAGAAAAGCAGGTTTTATAAAGAAGGGTAAATAATCACTTAATTTTAATTATTTAAAAAACATTTACGAGGGATTATAAAGCCAGTTGAACACCTCTGGTAATTCTTGCCAAAAATAATTGAAAGGTGGTAATGAAGCTACCTGATGACTTAACATATTTTCCCATTCCACCTTTAATTCAGCAATCTCAGGCCTACTGTTAAGTATTTCTATATTTGGAAGCTCTATGGACTTGAAAGCACATTTCTGTTTTAATATCTTCAAAATTAGTATTGAACTATTCTTTACCCTATACTGCCTGTAAAGATGAGTAACATCGTAGAGATCTCGTGGTCTTAAGCACTCTCCCAATGCTCTAATTTTTTCAGCGAAAAGCTCTTCATAGGATTTGCAAATTACCTGCATGTTATTTTCATTCCTATCGGAATAAGGATGATATATTTTGGATAGCACTGGATCCAGGGTTATAACTTCATCGTTAGTTAGGTCTAATTTAATTCGGGGAAGGTCTCCACCAGGTTTCATAGGTCCACGATAACTAATTTTTCCTTGAATAGATATTTTAGACCGCAGATTTTCATAAGTATCAAAACTGATTAACTCCTGAGGTAGCTCTATACCTGAATTATCATATACCCAGTCAGTGATTTCTTTGAAAGTTTTAATTAAAAAACTTTCTTTTTGCAAATCCGGGTGAGTAACTGTAAAATCCAGATCATCTGAGAAACGGTAAATATTAATGTAGCATTTCTTAATGCAAGTACCTCCTTTAAATATCCAATTAGAACCTATTTCGGGGTGGTTTGCGATACCAGCTAATACCCATCCAAGGACATAATCTTTTTCTATGATATTGACGGGAAGATTTATATTTTTAGATACATCCATTATTTCTTGACGACTAATCAATTTGATACTCCTTTACCCAGCTTAATGGCACCCATAACTTCCAACGGGTAATAAGTTTACCGGATTTAATTGAGGGATCTAACCTTGAATAACCTTTTGTTAAGTTAGATTTACACATATTTATAGCAGCCTTCTCATCTGGGGCAAAACGCTCTAAAAGAAAACCAAGGCGTTTAAAAACTACGCCATTATCTATACTTTTTGTATATTTGATTAACATATCAATATCTTTCTTGTCAGATTTCAAGTAGTTTAGAAAAATATCTCCAGTTGAACGAATTCCTCCTCCAAGCATCGGATCGTTCAGCAAATCAACTATAGTTCGCGAAGGGTCGGAAATAGATACTTTTCCCTGCTCTCTCCACACATTTATAAGGCCAAAAAACGCTTTGTCAGGAATAGTACGGAGTTTATAAGCTGTTTCATTAAAGACTGGAAACCGATCTTTTGGTTTTTTTGAGGTCATGATAATAATTGTCTTGAAAATCTGTTCTGTAAAACCCCAGTACTCAGCAGCACTCCATCCTCCAATATAGCATTTAGAAAATAACCGATCAGCAATAACCCAGGGATCTATAAGAGAAATTGTCTCTGTTTTGGACTCCAGAGGGACTGGAATATATACCCCGCGCTTAATACGGTAAAGCCACCCTTTTTGTGCTAATTTGGAGAGTATCTTAGAGGTGATAGAAGGGGGTGTATTTAAAATAGATGAGGCATCACTAACTGTGATGGTGCCTTTTGTTTGCCGTATAAGTTCCGACAATCTTTCTCTATCTTTTTTTCCTAAACCTAATAATTTGTTTTTATTATAATTCATATACCTTTATCCACCTAATATTAGTAATTCTTACATATAAAATATACTTATAGTATATCATAGGTAAAATAATTCATTTAATAAATGAATTATAGCATATTACTTGTACTATTTAAACCAAATGAGTTTTGGTTTATAAAGAAATTGAGAGGTAGTAATTTTACATTCAAAGTCCTCCTTAATTTTGGGAGGGCTTTGTAGATTACAGAGATTTACAATCAGGTAAATATTTCTTAATCTTCCCTCCACTTAGACTTTTTGTAGGAAAGAAAGATAAAAATTATACTGCTTAAGATTAATATTGACCAGTGAAGCAGTAAACTCTGTAAGTCCATAGGACCCAAACCAGCAAACCCCCTGATAATACTGGCTGCATTGGAGGTTGGTAATAATAAACCCAGGAAGCTTAAAGAGCCAAGCATCTCTTTGGGATAATAAACTGGTGGTAAAAACACGAAAACAATTCCTAATAAATTAGAAGTGGCACCTATGGTCATAGGGGTTGCCCGGGTCATATAGGTAGCAATGGTAAATCCAATAGCTGATAGTGAAAGCCAGCACAATAGGATTGCAGACAGAACTGCCGGAAGAGAAAACAGAGAAATTTTCCCTGTAAATAACAGGTAAGATAGAAAAAGTAAAACTCCTGGAAAGGAGAAAAACAGGGAAGATAAAGCCACTCCATAAGCATAAGACATAGGATTTATGGGCATAGCCACCATCATTTCCCTGAGTTTTATATACCGGTCGTTGTAAATATCCTGAAGCATGGTACCTATTGCCATGAAGCCAAGGATAGATACTGAGGCACCTGCTATGGTGTGGTAAAGTTTATCTCCTCCACCTCCTAAAACCAGGACAAAAATTATAGGAACAATTCCAAAGAAACCTACTATTACCAACTGACTCAGAGGACTGCTTTTAAAAGGAGGATAAAAACTCATCCATCCAATGATAAATATATCTCTAATTGTTTTCATTTTCCCATCCTCCTACTAATTTTATAAATACATCTTCCAGATTTACCGGAGATATTTCAGCTTTATATCCCGAATGTAGAGCATCTTTTAAAAATATTAGCGCCTCTTCTTCATTTCTTGTATAATAGATGTTTTTGTCGCCTCAATTAACGCCTTCTTTGCCAGGTATCGTGCCTTTAACTACCACCCTGTACTTTTCTGTAACCTGCTCTTTTATCAACTCCAGAGTTCCCTCTACTATCTTGCTACCCTTGTTTACAATACCTATTCTATCGGAAACCATCTCCGCCTCTTCCATATTGTGGGTAGTTAAAATTATGGTTTTGCCAAGTTTAACTAAGTCTCTCAGGGTTGACCAGACCTTTCGTCGGCTCACCGCATCCAGACCACTGGTGGGCTCATCCAGCATGAGAAAATCTACATCAGAAGCCAGGATGCCAGAAATAACCGCTCTCCTTCGCTCCCCACCAGAGAGAGTAAAACAGTATCGCTTCCTCAAATCCCATAGTTCAACAGCTTTAAGGGCTTTTTCAGCATTTTCTTTGGCTTTATTTCTATCCATACCCCTTAAAAGAGGAAAAAAGTAGGCATAGTCATAGGGAGTAAAAGAGCCGTAGGATATTACATCCTGAGGGACAATACCAATAAGGTTCCTTACTAATTGAGGTTGTTTAACTACATCATGTCCGAATATCATCGCTTTCCCTTTGGAGGGAAGAAGTTGGGTGGCAATGATTCTTAAAAGAGTGGTTTTTCCAGCCCCATTTGGTCCTAAAAAGGTATAAAGCTCGCCCTTTTCTACCTGTAAACTTATATCATCAAGGGCTTTAACTCCATTTTTATAAGTTTTACCTATATTTTCTACATTTAAAGCAGTCATTTAACCTCCTATTTTATATTTTATATCAATGTATTAATATTATTAATGTTATTATACATAATTTATTTCTTTTGTCAATATATTATTAATAATTATTAATATGTTTTATAATAATAAATTTTACCATTTAGGGTTTAGGATTTTAATGATTTAAAACCGGAGATTCTGGATTGAGGCATTCCAGAATGACAAAAGAGGGGAAAACATGGGATTGCCACAGACCCTTCGGGTCTTCGCAATGACTACTGCACTTTGTCTCTGCGAGGGATGAAATCCCGTGGCAGTCTCATATTTTGTGTTTTTAAACCCTCTCCTGAGGAAAGGGAGAGGGCTGGGTGAGGGGGGAAGAAACTGTCACCCTCCCCTTACTCCCCTCCCTTCCAGGAGTGAAAAATGATTAGATAACCACACACATTTTCAGTAGATTCCATATATCTTTATGTCCTCAGAACCACATCTTCCCGTTCCAGAACTTTTACCACAATTATAATCCCCAGGGCAACCAGTATTAAATTAGAAATCCCGGCAAAAAGCATATAGTTCCAGACCATTTCATTCATCATTGCATCTTTTAAGACTGGGTATATATTAATCAGGGGTATGAAATATGCCCATTCAGGCATGGTGCCCATTATTCCCACAATATAAATGAATACAACCGGCAAAATTACTATCATAGGCAGGTATCCCAGGTATAGTTGAGCTTCACGAATATTACGAGCATAAATGGATATAGCAAACTGTAAAGCACCGGAAGATAAGGAAAGTAGTAAACCAGCTATCAACACTACCAACATAGCCAGCGGGGTCAGGGAAAAAGTTGCTTGCACTTGCTCTTCCATAACAAATAAAGGCTGCCCGTATTTAATAGTTATAATCATCACCACCAGCATCAATAATATGGAAACAAAGGATAGAACACTTACTGCCAGCCATTTTCCCAGGGCAACCTCACTCCTATTTACCGGGGTTGCCAGAAGTGGTTCCAGGGTTCCTCTTTCCTTTTCACCTGCTCCAATATCGGAAAACAGGTACATATTTCCTGAAATACCTATAGAAAGAATCATTAGGGGTATGAGCATAGCGGCAAAATAAGCTCCCATTTTACCTGGTTCAACCACGCTCTCCTCTTTTATCTCAAACACTCTTAGTATGGCTGGGTCAACATTTATATTTAGCAGGCGACTTTCCACTATTTTTTCACTAATCAAAAGTAGGGTGGTTTTAATCCTCTGCATGGCTGCGGAGGAGGCAGGTTTAGTAGGGTCAAAATATATGACAGCCTCACCGTCTCTAATAACCAGGGCTGCATGTATATTACCTTGTTCCACTTCTTGGTTGGTTTCTGTGGTATAGTCTAATAAAACCAACTTATCAATTGCACTTAGAAACATTTTAATATCCTGGGGTCCTTCATAAGCGAGTTTAATTTCCCGCTCTTCTGCTTTTTCTATTTCTGTTTTCATTAAATAGAATTGCCCCAAAAGCATTATTGGTATAAGAAAAGTTGGTAATATTATGGTCATAATAACAGTTCTTTTATCACGAAAAGCTTCCTTTAGTTCTTTAAAGACAATTAAAATGGTTTTCATTGTTTCACCGCCTTGATGAAGGCTTCTTCTAAATTATAAGCTCCGTATTTAGCTTTTATTTCACCAGCTGTCCCTTCCTCTAAAAGCAAACCCCTATCAATGATAACTATCTTATCGCACAGGGCTTCCACCTCTGACATAAGGTGGGTTGATATAACCACGGTTTTGTTCCTATTTTTGAGAAAGTTCAGCGATTCTCTGACTTTACGAGCTGAAGTTACATCCAGCCCTGCGGTGGGTTCATCAAGTAAAACGATCTGGGGGTCAGCGATTAAAGCCCTGACCAGAGCTATTTTTTGAACCATCCCTTTAGAATATTGTCCAGCCTGTCTTTTAGCGTAATCCACCTCTAAAACCGAGAAATATTCTTCCATTCTTTCACGGGCGAGCTTATCATCCAGCCCATATAAACCGGCAAAATAAAGGATGTTTTCTTCACCGGTCAAGCGTCGGTATAATCCGGTATTCTCATAGAGAATTCCTAACCTTTTACGGGCTTCTCCGGGATTTTCCACCACATCAACTCCATCCACTTTTACGGTCCCCGCGGTGGGTTTAATAATTGAAGAGGTTATTCTAATAGCGGTGGTTTTACCTGCTCCGTTGGGGCCCAGTAAACCAAAGATAATTCCTGGCTCAACCTGGAAACTTAAGCCTTTAAGGGCTTCAACTTTCCCAAAGTTCTTTTTAAGACCTATAACCTCTATCATTAATTATCAATCTCCTTATTTAAAGTAAACAAGTAAAGTTTATCACAAAATTGCTCTTGGTTTTGTTAAAAGATAAATAAAATTTACAGTAGTTTTATAAAATTTTTTAAGCTGGTTTTCAATCCCCAAAACTCCTTAACTCACCAATTTTAAAGGTCCACTCGGGGGTTTGCAAAATCTCTTCAGAATTTAGCGAATACCAGGGACTTAAATCCTTATTTAACAGGTTTTTTAGTAGTTGAATATCCTGGGCTGGCATATAACTTTGAGCTAACAAAAATATTTTTTCTCCGCTGTTTTGGTTAACCGCTAGGTCAACAACGATAACGCAGTGCCCTGGACTTCCTCCTTTTATAAATACATCGCCTACTTCCATATTTTCTATTTTCACCGGTTTTAACTCCTGCTCCAGGGATAAGGTTCCTGCGTAGGCAAAAACCAGGTTCAGGTACTTTCTAAAATCATCATAATCGGTGGAATAAGTGGCTTTCTTCACCCAGCTTGCCCGGTTACCCACAACCTCAATCCGGTAGCCCTCCACCCATTTTTTATAATCCGCCTTGAAACCATTGGTGAAGTTAAAATGTATTTGGTCAAACTTTTTCTGCTGGTATAAATATTCTGCCCTCAATCTCATAACCGCATCGGCACATTGCTGAAGGTCGCGATTACCTATGTCCATATCTATCACCGCTACATAGACATCTTTATACTTGATTTCACCGTTATAGTACTTTACTTTAGACCCATGGGGCTTTAAGGGAAGACTCCTCAAATAATTCCCAAAACTGCTTTCTTTTAGGGGTACTCTTTCAAATCCCCGGGGGACATTTATCCTATCCTGAATAGTTTTCCCCTCCTGATTGATAATTGAAAATAGTTCAGGATTTCCCATCTCACCTGTTTTAATGCAGGCAGTTTTAGATAAAAGTGCCAGTAGTATTATGGCTATTTTTTTCAATTTACATTTCTTCTCTGTTAATACCAGTAATCCATAATATATAAAGGAAGGATAATATATTATAATACATATTGAATAGATTCCTTTTGCTTTACCTGCAACCCAGATATCTATTCCCCCTCCTACCAAAGAAAGGGAGAAAGTTGTGGGAATATCCTTCCAGACAAAGCTTCAGGTTTGTGGTAAAATTTTATTAGTATTAGACTATAAATATCAGGAGGAACTGTAATGGAACAAAGATGGAGTCTTAATGACTTATATACTTCCTTTGAAAGTGAAGAGTTCACTAAAGAGTATGAGTTATTGCAAAATAAGGTGGAAATCTATAAAAAATGGGCAGAAGAAAACCTGGTTTCCCAGGAGAAGGCACAGGAGAAGATAGAATTCTACCTGAATAACTACAATAAAATGATGTCTTTAGTTACCAAGTTAGCTGCTTTTGCCAGACTTTCTTTAAGTGTGGAAGCAAGGAATATACGGGCACTTCAGGTGGTGGAAGGAATGGAGAAGGTTATGACCGAACTCACTCAGCCTAATGTTAAGTTCCAGAGGTGGCTTTCAGATATTGGAAACATAGATGAGATAATCGCCTCCTCAGACATTATCAAAGAGCACGAGTTTAATATAAAAGAAGCCATAGAAAACGCCAGGTATCTGCTAAGCGAACAGGAAGAGGTGGTCATCTCCAGGATGAAGCAGACAGGCTCCAGCGCCTGGACCAAACTTCAAGAACTTTTGACTTCCACTCTGCTGGTAGAGATAAATTTAAAAGGTGAAGATAAAAAGCTTCCCCTCCCGGTGGTGAGAAACCTGGCTTTTGACCCTAATCCAGAAGTTAGAAAAACTGCCTATTATGCTGAACTAAAGTCTTATGAGAAGATAGTAGATAGCTCAGCCAGTGCCTTAAATGGAATAAAGGGAGAAGTTATCAATATTTCCAGGATGAGGGGATATAAATCTCCCCTTCAGGTAACCCTGAGAAACTCCAGGATGGATGAAGAAACCCTTAATGCTCTCCTGCAAGCGATGGTAGAGTATCATCCTCAATTCAGAAGATACTTAAAAAAGAAATCTCAGATTCTGGGATACCAAAAAGGACTTCCTTTCTATGAACTCTTCGCCCCCATAGGAAAGGTAAGTATGCAGTTTTCCTACCAGGAAGCCTGGGAATTTATTGTGAATAATTTTCGCAAGTTTAGCAATAAACTGGCAGATTTTGCAGACCACGCCTTCAAGAATAGGTGGATAGATGCTGAGCCAAGAGAAGGCAAGAGAGGTGGAGCCTTCTGCTCTAACATTCATCCTATAAAGCAAAGCCGAATCCTTTCTAACTTTGATGGTAGTTTTGGAAATATGACCACCCTGGCTCACGAACTGGGACATGGCTACCACGGGCAGTGCCTTTTTGACCAGACTTTGATGAACTCTCGCTACCCCATGCCGATAGCAGAGACCGCTTCTATTTTCTGCGAAAACATAGTAGTAAATGCTGCTCTGGAAAAAGCTACCAGGGAGGAAAGGTTAGCTATTATAGAAAACGACCTTCAGAGCTCTAGCCAAACCATAGTGGATATTTACAGCAGGTTCCTTTTTGAAGATGAGGTCTTTAAAAGACGGGAAAAAAGTTCTCTCCCCGCTAAAGAGCTAAATGAGATAATGCTTAATGCCCAGAAGGAAGTTTATGGGGATGGACTTGACCACGATTTTCTGCACCCCTATATGTGGGTAAATAAACCCCACTACTACTATCCGGATAGCAATTACTACAACTTCCCCTACGCCTTCGGTGAGCTGTTTGTAAAAGGTCTGTATGCCCAGTATCTGAAACAGGGAGATGCTTTCATTAAAGAATATGACAGGCTTTTATCCATAACAGGACGGCACAATCTGGTTGATGTAGCCAGGACAGCGGGAATTGACCTACACTCTATAGAGTTCTGGAGGAGTTCGCTCTCTCTTATAAAAGAGAGTATAGACGAATTTATATCGCTTACCTAAAGCGTCATTGCGGGCATATTACTTAAAAATGTGGTTTTTATATCATCGAGAACATAAGTGAAAGTACCA
>QLTX01000044.1 GCA_018725175.1 Candidatus Psychracetigena formicireducens | reverse complement strand
GGAGAAAATTGAAAAGAAGGAATAGAGATATGAAGAATGCGATGGGCTTTGGATGTGTGGAGGTTGTATGGGGGAAGATACGAAGATGAAAATTGAAATTCCAATTTACCATGATGTTTGGATGGATAATGGGGTGGTGGGATGCTGAGTTTGGATGAACATGAACAAGTTAGTATGCGGCGATTGAAACCACTCTTAAATCGCTATTTCAATAGTTACGCTGATAAGGTCGCTCCAAAACTTTTCAAAAACTCCTCAAATATCCCTGCAAAGTATAAGACAAAATCTGGAGAAAAAGTGGCGATTAGTTATCCTACACATATCATCAATGCTGTATTGTGTGGCACTGCCTTTTACATATATGATCGAATTGTAATAAATAAGAGAGATCCTGACCCCACAGCAGTAAAATTACTAATGTCTTCATTAACGCTTCATGATGTAAATAAATACATGAAAAACAAGTACGGGATTGAAATTAATGGGAATACGAAGGAACTCATAGAAAAATACTTTCAATCTGACGATTTTGACATCAAGGATTTTCTCTCCATTGATGAGTTCAATGTTTTATTTGATGAGATTATATATCTCATACAAAAAACAGAATTATGGGACAAAGGGCAAAGAGATACCATCGTGTTCAGATCGAGATACGCGGAACTGGAAGATTACGCCCGTATAGGTGATATAATAGCAAGTATGAGCCTAGAAAAAAGACCTGAAAGAGCAATATATGATAGGTTCCATAGTAGAGATTTACATTTTGTTGAAATTCCACAAATTCCTCAGCAAATGCTTAGGAGAATGTTATATAAATCTTTAAAGACCTTTATTGAGGAAAATAACGGAGTACCTTTTTTACTTTCACAAAAAGGAATATTCTATTTAAGTGCACATAGAATCGATTTACAGACAGATAAAATCAAGAAAATCTTTTTGGAAAAACTTGGGGGAAATTTGGATATACAAGTTGATAAATTGGACTTTCAATCCTTCCAAGTAGAGTCACTTTCTAAACTTCCGGCAACTTTTGAAGAAAAAAGCCAAGCAATGGTAGAAAAAGTTCAAGACTACTTCGAGTCTGGTAGGTTCCTTGGTGGGACCATTAAAGTTACACTACCTTTTGATGACGATCTGAAGAAACTCTCTGTTTACATTGTATACTTAGTCTATCAAGATAGGTTAGAGAGGCTCATAGACCGAATAAGCGAATCAAGTCTTGCAGATAAAGAAAAAGGAGAGATAATTAAAAATATAGAAAATCTAAAAGAGATGCGTAAAGAAATAACCAAGGAACTCGACCCCAGAGACAGTAATAAGCATATTAACACCCAGGTATCTAAAGCGTACGCCTCTCACAGGTTCTTAAAAAATATAACAGATTACCAGAAAACTCTTAGTAAAATATCAGTGGTGTTAGAGTATTTAATAAAAGAAGATCTAAATAAGGTCTCAACAGAGTTTATCGATAAATTGATCAAAAGTTGTACGTCAGACTATATGGGTGAAAATAGAGCTAAATTTAGCACTCCAAGTTCAAAAGGAGATATATGCTTCCTATGCGGGCAGAAGAGTGATATGGAGTATAACGAAGGAGTAAAAGGACATTTTTTACAGGCAAGAGGCTTTTCGAAAAGGGCAGAATTTGGAAGCGAAAAAAAGCAGATATGTGATATCTGCGATATTGAAAAACGTTTGCTCGAAAAGGTTGTGTTAAACTCCAAATATCAGGGTAGGAATATTAGACTAGCCGATGATATGCTCTTTGCATATTTCTATTTTGATAGGATTTGGCCCAATATTTCGTACTTTAGTGAGGAATTCGCAAACACACCATTCAATGTAGAAGCTAAGAGGTCAGGAGATACGATTATAGAGTTTAGATTAGGGGACTTTTCAGAACTTGTTCATATTAAGCCTCTTCCTATTAAAGGAAAGGATAATGCAGCAAAGCAAAGTAGCAGGGTGGGTGCAACGTTACATATATTCAAAATTTTGGATAAAACAGGGTGTAAAGCGGTTATATCTAAGCCTTATTCTTTAATTAGGCTATATCCAGATTTATTTGTAAATGAGGCCCCCAGCGCTCTTGAGCTGTCTCTTAAGGTGAATAAAATCACAGATTGGGAAGAATTAGAAAAGATGGAGACATTCTTAGATTTGATCAGAAGGAATGACCCGATAAAAGGTTATTATACGGTTGGAGATTATAACTTCCTTAAGCTTATTCATTTCTTGAAAAGAAATGCAAAGGACCCTAATCAACCGTTTTGGGTTAAAAATAATAAAGATGATGTAAACAAAATATTCGGAGACGATATAATGAAATTAAAAGAGATTGCTAAGAGGGGGGAGAACTTGTATCTGCGATATCCAAAATCTACCTATAAGAGAACGGTAATACCTAGAATCGCTGTGGATTCTATACTTGCTTCGATGCAACAGGGACTTGATGAAGGACAAATGAAAGAGATTGTATGCGGGCAGATATACAATAAAGTACAGCGGGAGAAAATTGCACCAAAAAATGGTATTGAAAAAAATGTTGGAGAGTTCTATGACGCTTTGGTGCAATACTTGAAAGAAAACAATCTATACAATATACAAAAGTTATCTGCTTGGGAAAAATACCTAATAGATGCGTATGAATTTTCATTTCTGACTTTAAAAGGCAGAGGAGATGATATAAATGAGTGATTGGAAAAAAATAAAGGAGAAACTACCGAGTGAATACTTTGTAGATAAAATAGAACCCGAAAGAAAATTACGACCTGAGATATGTTTTGTCATAATCCGAGAAGTAACAGAACCTGTTTTAGCGCGGAATTCTGATCCAGAACGTGCTGAGATTACCGTGATAAATAACCAGACAAGAGCGCGTATCAACGGCGAAAAATTTGTTTCAGCAGAGAGAAGCACTGGCTTAAATCTGTGTAGGATGGTTGAATCTAAGATAAACGGTAGCGGAAGTAATAGGTTCAATGTAATTCACTCGGACTACAAATATAATGAACCACTGGATAAATTTGATGATGCATTAAACCCAGACTCTCTAATCTATGGGGTGGTAGGAACAGGAGAAGAAAATTATGCCATAAAATCTAGGGTTATAGAGGGCTATACTTATACTACTGAACCCTATGACATAATAAACAAGGAGCAACACAATGCCTTATATGAAACAGGTACGATGTTTAAGAGCACAAGAGAGCATGGTGAGAGCCTCTATACACACGTTAACATAGAGCCGCCAACGAAGATGGTTCATTTCATACGGATTAGTACTCCTACCAAAGAAATGGTGCCATACGTGCTTCATAATATATTAAACACCACTGATTATTTTGCAAGGTCTACAAGAAAAGGACACATAAGAAATCATCTCGTTGGTTTGATATTCTCAAGAGGGTCAATAGGTCTTTCTACGGGTGAAATCCTAAAAGAAATGGGAGAACAAGGAGAGAAGGAGGAGCAGAAGCTTAGCATAGCGAATCTTACAGACAGGGTAAAAAAATATGTAGAACGGCATAAAAATGCCCTTTGGAAGGAGGTATGGGAGGACTCATTTAAAGATCAAGGCATAAATGACTTAGTGAAACTTGCTAAATTAGAGGAGGGCAACTCCTTGGACGAATTTAAGGGGATACTGTCTACAATAACTTCTCAAGCAAAGGAAACTTACTGTCCAAAGAAAAAGTAACTGCGGCGAGAAAGATGATCGTTACAAACTACGAGACAGAAACATTCTCTCCCATATTCTATTCGTCCGTGGAAGGAAGTTACATCTCCACTGGTGATATAATTTCATCAACTGCCCTCACCTTTGCTATTGCTTATCAATTTGACTACTTAAAAGAGAGGTATATCCTAAAGGGGAATGATGCCATAACACATAACTATGAGATCCTATCAGGGATACCTATCTTTGTAACAGATGCAACCCCCAAATTAGTTAATCATACGGGCATAGAGTTTAGAAGCTTAGGGTTAATGAGTGAAAGAAGTATGGTAACGAGAGATATTACTGAAAAAATTATGGGAAAAGGTCCAGGCTATAAACAGCAGAGGCAATATTCGGGCATTGATTTTGGCTCTAAACATGAGGTAAGTATAATATCTGACAAAAATTTGCCCGATGAGTTTTTGTTAAATATCGGCATTAGACGATCTGGTGAAGTCAGGTTCAGAAAAACGATGAAGGATCCAGAGGAGGTTACTTTAAATTATTATCTTCTAGAAGAGATATATAACTATGACAAAGATACCCTTTTTGAGATTGCTAAGAGCAGTTCTGGAATAGAGATGTTCTCTGATTTTAGGCTAAAACACATAGTTGGTGTGCCATACAATATTTTTGAGGAAAAAGTAGTAAAATTCTGGGTGGATAAATGGGCGAGTCACCTGTAACTGTTGGTGGGCTGTTTTTAGAGACAACCAAGGATGAATATGGACTTTTAGAGAGTGGCAGAATTCGAAAGTTCCAAGGAGACTTTATCAGAGCACTGAATAATGACTTTGATATTATTTGCCTCTCAGCACCTACCGCCTCGGGGAAAACGTTATGTTTTGAATATGTTTTCAAACGAGGTAAAAAAGTCCTTCTCATATATCCAACGAATGCACTGATTGAAGATCAATATAAGGCTCTAAGCAGAAGGTGGTGTGTTAAAAAATTAAGAGCCAAAGATCTGGAAGGAAAAGGACGAGAAAGAACATCCGAATTACAAGCAACCATTGAGAAATACGATATAGTGCTTACAAATCCAGATATAATTAATGCTATTGCCAATAAACTATATGTAAATCCTTCCCAAGACCTCTTACGATTTTTTGAAAAATTCCAATATATCATCTATGATGAGTTTCATTTTTATGAAGAATTTGAGTTATCCGGCATATTGCTACAAATTGTTTTATTTTTGAATATGCGATATTCAAAGGTGATATTATCTTCAGCAACGCCAAGTAAAGAGTTTATCAAAAATCTAAGAACAGTTGAGATGATAGATACTAGAAATCCACCGAAAATAGGTTTTATTGAGGCAAAAGGCCAAGATAAAAAGACATCAGTAAATGACCATCATATCAAATATGATGTAGAGGTCTATTTTCATGACGGATTAATCTACGAAGATAATTTGGAGGATGTAATAGAAGAACTAAGAAAATATCGTAAAGCAATCAGGGATAACAGGATTAAGGGTGCGATTATATTTAACTCGGTAAAAGACGCAAATAGTTTTTACAATAGAGTCTTTGAGGAATTTGGGGGGTACATTGAAATTGATACGGGCTATGAAACAAAGGCAAGTATAAAAATCGAAGAAAAGCCAATTCTTATAACAACCGCAAAGGGGGAGGTGGGTCTTAATCTCGATATAGACTTTCTATTCATGGAAGAGGGTTTCTTTTATAATTCCTTTATCCAGAGGTTTGGAAGAATAGGAAGGCATAAACCCGGAAAATGTTATATTTTCACAAAGAAAAAAGTATCACTTGATGATAAGATAGCATACTATGATTTTTTGGGTTACTTCTCAAATTTAATGAAAGACTATGTATTGAACCGAGAAATTATTGACACTCTATTTGATTTGCGTTGCTATTTTGTTGTAAGAGAATTTGGTAAGCATAGAGAGAAACTGAATATAGTTTTTAAAGGATCGAAATTCAAAAAATTTAATAAATTTTTTACTATTTTGGACAAACAAATGGAAGAGTTGAGAGGTTTTATGGGTGACACACTTTATTATCGTGCCATAAAAACATATCTAGATAGTCTACTACGATCCTTGAAAGGACTGCGGGGGATACTTTACAAAAATCGATTTTATACAGAAGGGGGGAACAATATGTGGATACGCAATATGATTTAATGCATGTTCTTAATTGGTACAATGTAGGAATAATAGAGGAAAATAATGAGATCAAATTCCAGCAGGTAACACGTTCAGAAGAGCCCTTAATTTGGAGCTTAATTTATGATTTTTGCCATGAAAAAACAAAGGAATTTGATTATTGGCGCTTTGAAGAACAAATGTATAATTTCCTAGAATCACAATGGAATGTCTTGCAAAAGAGTTTTATTTTAAGTGACAATGATGATAAATTCTTAGACTACCAATTTAGAAAAATACTGGGTGACCTATACAAACTCAAATATTTCAGGAGGATATTAGCTCCCCATAAGATCGTATTAAAAAACGGGAGAGAGATTAACGTGGGCGATATACGAATGATAAAGCCTACACAAGAGGGAAGGGATGCCAATATAATTTAGAGATTGCATGTGTTGTAGGATGATTTACATCTATCTTTACCCTTCACCAACTTTCATTTACTCCACTTAAATCCATGTCTAATCCTGCGCAAAATATACAACGATTACTCGGAAAATATCATTATCCCTCTACCTCTATCTCCCCCCTTTGAATAACTTTTTTATCCTATTAGATACAATATGTATTCATATGCTTGAAGCGATTATGGGCTCGAAAACGAGAGTGAAGATACTCACGCTGTTCTTGCTAAACCCTGACAGGAAGTTTTACGTTCGTGAGCTTATGAGGAAAACGGGCGAAAACATCAACTCTGTGCGAAGAGAGCTGCAGAGGCTTGAGGATATAGGGATACTGACGAGCAGTGTCGAAGGGAATATGAAATACTATGTTGTAGATAGGAAGATGCCGATATATGAAGAGTTGAGGGGCATGTTCCTCAAGGTCGAGGGCATAGGCGGGGTGCTGAAGGAGGAACTCTCGAAACTTGGAGAGATAAAAGCAGCATTTATCTATGGCTCCTTTGCGAAGGGCGAGGAAAGTCTGAAAAGCGATGTAGATTTGATGGTGGTTGGAAAAATCGATGAGAAAGATTTGATAAAAGTCATCAGAGGGTTGGAAGAACGCTTTTGTAGGGAGATAAACTATATCGTTCTCACTCCATGGCAATTTGAAAAACGGAGAAAAGAAGAAGAGCCCTTTGTTAAGAACGTGTTGAAAGAAAAGAAGATCGCACTTATAGGTGACATTGATGAAATTTGAAGAGATGGAGCGGGAAGGATTGATAAAGAAGTTGCCCGTGGACAAGAAAAAGGTTATAGAATCTTTTGAACTTGCAAAAGAGATCTGAAGATCGCCGAGAAGATTCTGGGCGAGGACTGTGACTGGGCATTCTCGATATCTTATAATGCCATGTTACAGGCTGCAAGAGCGATAACGTTTTCCAGAGGCTATAGGCCTGCAGGTAATGCACAGCATGTATCAGTGTTGAGATTTATCGAAGAGATTTTTGGGAGGAACTTTGCGGACGGGGTTCTTGTTTTTGACAGGATGAGGCGCAAGAGGCACATGGTGGTGTATGGCAAGGTTGGCTTCGTATCTAAAACAGAGGCGAATAATTCAGTAAAATGGGCAAGAGAATTTGTGGAAAAAATAAAAGAAACCTTGACAAGAGATGGGTTTTTATAATTGCTTGTGCCTACCCTCCCTCCAACCTCTTTTCTGCATCTCTCGCAGAGATTTCTGTATATCTACATCTTCCCACCATCATGTGGGAACATTTAAATATGGCGGATGCGCATTAGATATAGGGAAGAACTCATGGCAGAAGCGGTTGTGGATGACAAGGGCAGGATATTGATCCCGGCGCCTCTCAGGAAGCAGTGCAGAATTAAGGAAGGTATGGTAGTATCCTTTGAGAGGAAGGATGGGGATTTAATTCTCAAGCCCTTGCGGAAGAAAAGAACCAGTCTGAGAGAGCTGAGGGGAATTCACCCAAAAAGGACGGGGGAACCAAGATGGGCGACGCCAGAGGAGATAAAGAGCATCTGGGAGTAGACACAAACGTATTAGTATCGTTCTTGGATGCTGAGCACCCTGACCACAAGGATGCAAGTAGATTGGGTGACGCACACACTGCAACCAACCCAACCATCATTCATGAAGCCTATCATACCCTCGTGTACGCACAAAAGTGGGACAGAAATCAAGCAACAGACGTTTTGGTCGATTACTTGGACACGACGCTGTTCTTAAATCAGACGAAAGAAATCACGAAGATAGGGTTATCTCTTGGTATGGAGTATGCTTTAGGTGGCAGGGACTCACTGATACTGGCAAATTTTCTATTAAATGGTATTGAAAAGATGGTGACATTTGATACATCATTGTTGGAGCTTGAGAGAATCTCGATGGACGGAAGAGTAATGTGTATTATTCTGCCTTCTGATGCATAACGATGTTTGTGGATTAGTAGAAAGCTTTAAGCGAAATATACTTACGATTATTATACTCATGAGTATAAAGTTTATAGATAGGGGGCAGGAGCTGAATTTTATAGAGGGGGAGTACAAGAAAAAAGCCCCAGTTTATAGTGATATACGTGGCAAAAGGAAATCCTGTCTGAAATACTATAAAGAAAACAAAATTCTAACGTTCGATCTGAATCAAATGGAAGAAATATTTGCTCCCCATTAAAAAAGGCGATGATATTGCAAACCACTATCAAACCCATGACCATCACGGGCGTGAAGGTCGCATACTATTTCATCTGTCATACGAAGCTCTGGCTTTTCTCCCATAACATCCAGATGGAACGTGAATCGGAGGACGTTCTCATGGGCAAACTCATACACGAATCTAGATATAGGAGGATGAAAAAGGATGTTGTCATTGACAATGTGATGTCGATTGATTTTGTTAAGAAGGGCGACATCATAGAGGTGCACGACATCAAGAAGTCGAGGAAGATGGAAGAGGCACACAGATGGCAGCTCATCTATTATTTGTATTACCTGTATCAAAAGGGCGTCAAGGCAATAGGAGTATTGAACTATCCATTGTTGAATAAAAAAGAGATTGTTAAGCCTACTGATGACGACTTTAAAAACATCGAGCAAATAATGAAGGATATATTCACAATTGTTTCCGGGAAGATGTCCCCACCAATCAAACGCAGGTTATGCAGAAGATGTAGCTATGTCGAATTCTGCTTTGGAGGTGTTGAAACTCCTTAAGAGTTGCAACTCTCACAGATTCCCAATTCGGTGACAGAATGAAAACCAACTATTACCTCACAAAGGATGGCGTTCTAAGAAGGAAAGAGAACACCGTGTACTTCATCAATAAAGAGGAGAAACGTGCTCTGCCAATAAGTAAAATATATGCGATATATGCCTACGGCAATTTGTCTTTTACGTCTGGCGTGGCGTCATATCTATCACAAAAAGGTGTGCCAATTCACTTCTTCAACAATTATGGCTTCTACGAAGGGAGTTTGTACCCAAGGGAAACGCTGATATCTGGCGATGTTACCATTCATCAGGCAGAGCACCATCTTGATGCCGATAAACGTCTTTATCTCGCAAGAAGATTCATCGAAGGAGCGACGCAAAACATCCTGAAGAATCTCAAGTATTATTGTAGCTCAAATTCGTCGATTGAGAAATACATCGGGAGAATCGAAAAAGAACTTCCAAAAATTGAGGGATACACCGATATTCCCCAACTTATGAGTGTTGAAGGGCACATACGCGACACATATTACAGTGCCCTTGATGAGATCTTTCCCGAGGAATTTAGGATAGGTGAAAGAGTAAAGCGACCACCGAACAATAAGACGAACACCCTCATATCTTTCGGCAATTCTCTGATGTATTCAACAGTACTTACAGAGATTTATAACACACAGCTCAATCCAACGATATCATACCTTCATGAGCCATTTGTGAGAAGATTCTCGCTTTCATTAGATGTTGCGGAAATCTTCAAGCCAATCATCGTTGACAGAGTCATCTTCAAACTCGTCAACAAGAAGATGCTCGATGACTCGCATTTTGTCGGAGAGTTAGGTGATATGCTTCTGTCAGATACTGGAAGGAAGCTATTTCTCCAAAATTATCACGATAGATTATCGACGACCATCAAACACAAAGGTCTTGGTAGAGAAGTTTCGTATCAACGGCTCATCCGATTGGAGCTATATAAGTTGGTGAAGCACGTATTGGGAGCTCAGGAGTACAAGCCTCTTGTGATGTGGTGGTAAGATGTACGTAATCGCTGTGTATGACGTGAACGTGGATCGAGTGAATAAGGTCAGAATTTTTCTTAAGCAATACCTGAATTGGGTTCAGAATTCCGTCTTCGAGGGAGAACTAACAAAGGTGGAATTAAAAACTATAGAAGGTAGCGTTAAAGATTTGATCGATCAGGACGAAGATTCGGTGAGAATTTACATTTTGAGAAGTGATAAATTTCTGCAAACTATAGAGTTAGGAACGAGTAAAGTAGAAATCTCTGAAATCATATGAAGACATTTTCGGGGATATCTCATTTTGTAGCTCATTTATAAAGAACCACGAAAAATATAGGTAACACTTTAAATATCTGAACGAATTTATCTATTATTGGAGCGTAGTAGCAATATTCAATCGAGCGTGGCGGCTGGATTAAAATCAGACCATAGTGGGATTGAAATTCTTGGGGGAACTCTCTTTTTAAC
>QLTX01000043.1 GCA_018725175.1 Candidatus Psychracetigena formicireducens | reverse complement strand
TGATCCCAGGAAACAGACTAAAGCTATGATTCTCATTATTCTCCACTTCATTTTATTCACCTCCTTAGATATTATTTTTTCTGGTGTTTCAAGATAAATAAGTAGTTTCAGCAGCAAACAAAGAGTAAAATCCTACACCAGAGTTTACAATATGAATTCTATATCATATAGATAATAGTTGTCAACTAAAATTTAGAAAAAGCAGTTGGGAAACAATATATATTACTTACCCTACCAATGAATAATTACCTGAATGAACGATATGGAGTTATTTTTTTAGCTATGAAAATAATTATTTTTATTAGAACTCTATTAATGTTTTCTTAATACAAGCTTATTCTAACTATCAAAATGCCAAATCTTTAATATACATCAGGCTTACCTGTCAGTGTATAATATTTAGATTATAGAAATATTATGATGATGAAATATGTTGAAAGATTATGTAAATTTATTTAAAAACCTTAGAAAAGAGATTAAATTACTTCTTTTTGCCCTTATTTTTTTTGGTCTGGGTGGAGCCTATTTTTCATTGATTTTCAACCTTTATCTTAGGGAGTTGGGGTTAAAGGAAGGAACCATCGGTTTAATTTTGAGCTATCGTATTCTGGGTAATGTATTATTTGTTTTACCTGCGGCTTATATAGTTCAGAAATATTCTCCCAGGATAGTATTTTCCTCCTCCCACTTTATGTATGTTGTGTTACAATTGTTGCTGGTTCTTTTCCCTCAAAGAGGTTTACTTCTCAGCTTATCTGTATTAACAGGACTATCAGAAATGCTTTTTTCCATAGCCACCGCGCCATATTTGATGGATCATTCTGAAAGAGAAGAAAGGCCTTATATTTTCAGTATGGTTTTTGGTACAAACCTGATTTCTCACGCCATAGGTAGTCTGACAGGGGGATTTTTTCCAGACCTTTTTTCCAGATATTTAAGTATAGCTACCAGTTATCAGTTAACACTCTTTATAGGAATTGCCATAAGTATTTTCGGCCTGCCTTATCTACTAAAATTACCAAAGCAAATTACTCACCAGTCTGATAATCCCTGGAAACTCTGGAGAAAGTTGCGCTACCATCTGGTGTTAAAGCTATTACCACCTCGGTTACTTATCAGTTTGGGTGCGGGGCTTTTTGTGCCTTTTTTAAACCTCTATTTCAAAACAGTTCATAACCTTTCCTCAAATACTATTGGAATTCTATTCACCCTAGCTCAGTTTAGTACTTTTATTAGCGTGTTAAACACTCCTAGGTTGATTAAAAAAATTGGATTAGTACGAACAGTCGTTTTTACCGAAGCACTTTCATTGCCTTTTATGTATTTATTGGGAACCAGCAAAGCAATGTCTTTGGTGGTACCGTCTTTTTTAATCAGGCAGGCGCTGATGAATATGTCTGGTCCTGCCAATCAAAACTTCACTATGGAAGTAGCAACTCCTCAGGAAAGACCTGCTATAACCAGCATAATGGCTTTAAGCGATTCTATAGCCCGCGCTTTTAGCATAAGAATGGGCGGGTTAATAATTGAATACTGGAACTATAGTTATGTTTTTTACGCCGCTATGGTTTTATATGCTGCATCCATTACTATCTTTTATATCTTCTTTTCCAGGTATGAAAGGGATAATTTAACTCAAAAGCAAAGTAACTAATTATTCTGAATTAGTTTTTCCGATAAATCAGGGTTAACATTTAAGGGAGATTTTAAGCACCAGGAAGCACATGTCTGTCCAATCCGTATACATTCATCAAGTGGATATTGCTTGAGCAGACCATATAGAAATCCCCCATTAAAACTATCACCCGCGCCATTGTCGCTAACAATTGTCCCCTTATGAAGAGTTGGACTTATAAGACTTCCTGAAGGGCTTAACAATTTAACTCCCTCTGCCCCCTTTTTTATTATGATTGTTTTGTCCATCAAGTTTCCCAGGTTAGCCAATACTCGGTATTCTCTCTCGGAAGGGGAAATGATATCAATTAAAGAAAGATAGGGGCTAAGAATGGTTACTCTTGATGGGGCAATTGGGTCAACCATGGTTATAGAATCATAAGACTTACTCCATTTTAAAAGATAGAAAATAACCTCTGCGGGTAAATTAGTGTCCAAAAAAACATAAGCTGGAGGTTTATCTGGAAGGTAGGGTAGGATTTCTTCAACGGTAAGGTAATCCAGGGGACCAGTATCATGGAAAGAAAACAACCTCTTTTTTTGTGAAGAAAGAACACCAATAAAAGTTGGAGTATGATTAGTTATAATTGGAGTTATGCTTCCCGGTGTGGGAATGGTTTTTTCAATCCCATCCAGTGCTATTGGGGAGATTAAAGTTACCTCTACCTTCAAACGGGCAGCCGTTTCGGCTAAGTTTCGCGCTGTTCCACCAGGAATCCTACTTATTATGGATGGATAACAGTCATCACCAGAAAAGGGTGTTTTAAGTTCTATTAATATGTCCCACAAAGATCCGCCTACAGCCAGTATTTCCATACTATCCCGTTAGAACTAAGATTATATCGCCGACATTAGTGTAGGTTGGAGAAGTTTTAATTAATCCTCCCGCTCTTAGAAAAAAATTATATGAATTATTTTCCTTTAGGAATTGATGACCATTTAGTTCAAGGTCTCTGGCTCTTAACATTATTTCTGAATCTACATAGGCACCACAAGCATCTGTTGGACCATCCTTTCCATCAGTGGAAAAGCTTAATACCAGTATATTGTTATCTAATTCAAGTTCTAAGCCAGCACTAAGAGCTACTTCCTGATTTCTTCCACCCTTGCCTGAGCCGATTACCTTCACAGTGGTTTCTCCCCCTATTAAAATACATGCTGGGGGTGCTAATGGATGGTTGCTCTTAGGTATTTCCTTACCGATCTTTGCTACAATTTTTCCAATAATCCGTGCTTCACCATCTATCGTACTGGTAAGAATGACTGAATTATAACCGAGACTATTGGCTGTTTGGTAGGCACTTTCCAGAGGAATACTATTTGAGCCCACCAGGTAATTTTTTTGTTTAGGAGGCAAAAACTTGGGAGTTTCTCTGAAAAGATTGTTCTTACCTTCAATTATAAATTTAATTATTTTTGAAGGTGTTTTACTGGTTAGATGGTATTTGTCTAAAACTTCTTGAGCCTCTTTAAAAGTACTTAAATCTGGGATGGTTGGTCCTGAAGCTATTGTGGATAGATTATTTCCAACCACATCTGACAGAAGTAGAGTAATTGAAGCTCCTTTGACCATTTTTCCCAGCCTACCTCCCTGAACAAAGGAAAGGTGCTTCCTAACAGTGTTAATCTCTTCAATACTGGCTCCACAATGAATTAGTTCTTTAGTTATAGAGATGATATTATCAAGAGTTAGTGGTGGATAAGGGCAAGTTAGCAGGGCAGAACCACCCCCAGAAAAGAGAAATATTATCAAATCGGTATCTTTAGCGCTTTCTATCAGGTTGATAATTTTTTTAGTTGCTTCCAAACCTCTCTGGTCAGGTAAAGGATGTGCTGCTTCAACAATATTTAAAAACTGAGTAGGAAGCTTATATCCATCAGGGACAATAATAAGACTATCTTTAATTTTATCTGGAAACATTGCCTCAACTGCTTTAGCCATAGGGGCACAGGCTTTTCCAGCTCCGAGAACGATTATATTAGAATACTTGTTGATATCTTCGTATATATTACCCTCTATAAACGATTTAACTAAACTCCCCGGCTCAATAGCCGATATTATGGAGCTTAAAATTAAAAAGGCATCTTCTCTTAAATTATAAATATTCTTAACTTTTTTATAATTCATTAGATATTACGGTTAAAAGATTTTTCTCCTCTATAAATATTGTTTTTGGCCCATGACCGGGATAAATTAGGGTATCCGGGGGTATGGAGTTAATTAACAATTTGATACTATTTCTCATATCATCTACCGATGAGTAGGGGAAATCATATCTGCCGATAGCTCTCTTAAAAAGAGTATCACCGGAAAATAGCCCTAATGGAGAGGAAAAACAAACACTTCCAGGAGTATGCCCAGGAGTATGAATAACCTTAACATCAAAAAGCAGAGAGTCAAAGGTAAAAGTAAGTATTGAATTATCTGACAGTAAAATATCCGGAACTACCGGTTTAAACGAGGGATGCAAGTATTTATTTATGGAATTATCTCCTAAAAAAAATTGGTCTTTAGTATGGATAGCCACTAAAGCTTTGGTATTTTCTTTAAGAAAAAAATCACCACCAGTGTGATCTCCATGTCCATGAGTGTTTAAAATATGTGTAAGTCTTAATTTATTCTTGGTTAGGTAATCCAATACTTCTTCACCCTCAGCAGGGTCAATAACCACTGCAGTTTCCTCTCCATGTAGTAAATAACAGTTAGTTTGATAAGGACCAAGATTAAATATTTTTATTTCCATATTCTACTCCCATAATTTAGCCTTTTTCTACAAGCAGTCTTAGGTGATTATTACCCATATTCTCCCTTAAGCTTTTTTAAGGTATTCTATTTGTTCTTCAGAAAGAGTATCAATCTGAATATTCATGGTCTTTAAAGCCAGCGAGGCAACTTTATTATCTATCTCTTCAGGTACGGGGTGAAGAATTTTTTCCAGGTTAGAGCTATTTCTAAGTAGGTAAAGAGCTGATAGCGATTGTATGGCAAAAGAGAGATCCATTATTTCTATAGGATGTCCATCAGCACAAGCAAGGTTTACCAATCTTCCTTCTCCCAACACATTTATTCTTTGGCCATTTTTTAATATATACTGGGTAATGTTTTTACGAACCTCCTTTCTTTCTTTACTTATTTCCTTAAGAGAAACCATATTTATTTCCACATCAAAATGGCCAGCATTACAGAGTATTGCGTTATCTTTCATAACTTCAAAATGATTTCTATCTATTACATTGATATTACCCGTTGCGGTTATAAAAATATCTCCAATTCTGGCAGCTTCACTCATAGAAAGAACTTCAAAACCATCCATATACGCTTCCAATGCTTTTACGCAATCAATTTCAGTAACAATTACCTTAGCTCCCAACCCCTTGCCCCGTAAAGCAATACCCTTCCCAACCCAACCATAACCAACAACTACTACTTTTTTTCCAGCAATATTTATGTTGGTGGTTCTTAAGATACCATCCCATGATGATTGTCCGGTGCCATATCGGTTATCAAATAAATGTTTACAAAGGGCATCATTTACAGCTATAACCGGTATTCTGAGCTCCCGATTATTCTCTAAAGCCTTTATTCTACGGATGCCGGTGGTAGTTTCTTCGCAGGAGCCTAAAACATTTACCAGCAAGGATTCTCTTTCTCTATGAAGTAAAAAGGTTAAATCACCACCATCATCAATTATTAAGTGAGGTTGATGGTCCAGGACACGATTAAGGCTATTTTTAAACTCCTCAGGATTAACTCCCCAATGTCCATAAACATATATTCCCTCATCTTTGAGCGATTGCCTTACATCATCCTGAGTAGAAAGCGGGTTGCTGCCACAAATAGCCACTTCTGCACCACCGGATTTAAATACTTGAGCAAGATAAGCTGTTTTAGCTTCTAAATGTAAAGTTATACCAACTTTAAGACCTGAAAATGGTTTTTCACTTAGAAAAGAATCTTCAATAGTTTTGAGTATGGGCATATGCGATTTTGCCCAGTTGATTTTAAGCTGTCCTGAACTCATTTCATGTGTACCTCTCTTTTCTTTGATTATAACACATCTGGAGCATCTTTTGGAAAAAGATAGACCCGGTAAGTAAATAAAATATTACTCTTAGGATGCTTTGATTCCTTTAAAAGCAATTTTATCTTATATTCTAAATTTAGAAATCATAGGTAACTCATAAAATCAATATTGTATAATTATTTGTAAGGCAACCTCGCCTCGTAGTTATGATTTCTTATGAATAAAAATATATTAAAAAAACATTATTTATATAATCTATCCGGGTATTCAGGGTTTAACTATGCCAGCTAACCTAACTCCTCAGTATCTTGAAGCCGATAAACGTTTCCGTGAAGCTAAAGATTTAGAAGAAAAGATCGGTGCTCTCAGAGAAATGATGGCACTTATACCCAAGCATAAGGGTACTGATAAGTTAAGAGCTGATTTGAGGAGAAAATTATCAAAACTGCTGGAAGAGGTTCGCAGGCGACCTAAAAAAAGCAGTAGAGGCTATGATTATATCCCTCGTGAGGGAGTTGCTCAGGTTGCCCTGTTGGGTTTACCTAATTCTGGAAAATCTTCTTTTATTAATACTCTTACTAATGCGCACTCACCAGTTGCGGATTACCCTTTTTCTACCACTACACCGGCTATTGGTATGTTAGAGTTTGAAGATGTTCAGATTCAATTAATTGACCTACCTCCTTTGTGGGAAAATACTGAATCCTGGGTGTTTAATGTTGTCAGGAATTGCGATTTAGCAATAATATTACTTGATAACAGTTCTGTATCTCCTGGGGAAGATTATCTTGCTGTTTTGGATTTTCTACTTAAAGCAAAAATAGGATTATCATTTGTAAAAGTCAATGAAGACGAGATGCAATCAATTAGAACTATACCAGCTATTATTATCCTCAATAAGTGCGATTTTGCAGAGGATACTGGAAAAATAAATGAGCTATACTCTATTCTTAATGATAAATGGGTCATAAAGCCTTTTTCTATCATTAATCCTCATAATCTCGGCAGCTTGAAGAAAGAGATTTTCCTTAATTTAAACCTTATAAGGGTTTATACCAAGAAACCAGGTTATCCGCCTGACCTTGATAGGCCATATATTCTACCAAAGGGAAGTACTTTGCAGGATGTAGCCTCAGCCATCCATAAAGATTTAAGTAAAGCCTTTAAGTATGCCAGAGTATGGTGTAAAGATGGTTCACTGAAAGGAATGGCTGCAGAAAAGAATTATCTGGTAAAAGATAGTGACATTTTAGAGTATCACAGGTAAAATATTAATAATCATAGATTTATAAGGAGGAAAAAATGGCACGCTTTATATGTGGTAGCTGTGGGCATCAGGTAGAAACGAGATGTAAACCGAAAACCTGTCCCAATTGCGGAAATAAAGATAATATTAAAAAGGAATAAAAAATGAATACTAGCCCAGTTAAGTTTATTAATCTAAGGGCTGATAGCCGAACTAATAGTATTCCTGAAAAAATTAGAAGAGCTCTGAAGCTAAAGGAGTTTAATGATGTTTTCAAAAAGGGGGAGATTGCAGCCCTAAAAGTTCACTTTGGTGAACCTAGTAATACTACTTTTATATCACCAGCTTACTATCAGCCTATAGTAGAAGAGTTGTTTAAAATAGGGGTTAAGCCTTATTTTAGTGATACCAATACGCTTTACTTAGGTCAAAGGGCTAACAGCGTTGACCATATTAAAGCAGCTAATTACCATGGTTTTAACCTTTCTACCTTTAATATCCCGGTCATAATTGCCGATGGTTTGTTAGGTCATGATACTGTTTCGGTAGAAGTAAACCTTAAACATTTCCAAACTGTTCCTGTAGCCTCAGCCTACTATTTTTCTCCTGCTTTTATGGTTGTTTCACACATTAAAGGGCATATGGCTTTTGGTTTTGGAGGCGCTATTAAAAATGTCGGAATGGGTATGGTTGGTAGAGCGGGTAAATATAGGATTCATTCCTCTACCAAACCTATTCTTAAAAAAGAAGCCTGTACAGCTTGCGGATTATGTTTAGATATATGCCCGCAAAAAGCTTTGTTTTTAAACCCTGAAAAGGTAATTGAGGTCTATGTTATGAGGTGTGTGGGATGTGGTGCTTGCATACCTGCTTGCCCACAGCATGTCTTTCGATTTGATTGGGACAAACCTACTAAAGAAATGCACGAAAAATTAGCTGAAGCCTGTTTTGGGGTTGTTAAAAACAAAAGAGCTCTGTATATAAACTTTTTAACTGATATAACTCCAGACTGCGATTGTGTTTCCTGGAGTGATGCCCCCGTGGCCAGGGATATAGGAATTTTATTATCTCAAGATCCGGTAGCTATTGATCAGGCTTCCCTTGATTTATTGGAAAAGGCAAGCGCTCTACACCCTTCGGCTTTAAAACCATCAATACAGAGTAATCCCTTGCATCATTTACGGCCAAATATAGATTCTCAATACCTTCTGGATTATGCAGAAAAAATTAACCTGGGTAATCGGAAGTATGTTTTAGAAGAAGTCAGTTGAAAATATATTTTGCTGGGTCAATTACCGGAGGCAGGAGTTATGAATCGGTATACCAGGTTATCGTAAATTACCTTAAGTATCTTGGCCATACCGTTCTTACTGAGCATGTCGCTTATCAGACACAAGGATATTTAAAAGATTATCAGGAAGTTTTTAAGAGCGATATGCTAATGTTAAATAATTGCGACTTATTAATCGCCGAAGTTAGTTGCCCTTCCACCGGAGTTGGTTATGAGATAGCTTCAGCTTTATACCTGGATAAACCTGTTTTATGTCTATTTAAAGAAGCTGTGGAAATATCAAGTCTGATTAAAGGGAATACTTCAAAGTTGATAAATGTATATGCCTATTCTTCAGAAACAGAATTGTTGAATATCATCAAAAGATATCTGAATGAGTTTACAGAATAATTTATTGTTCCTATGAACACAATTGTATATAAGGTAGATCCTGTTTACCCTGAAAGTGAGAAGATAGAGCAATCGGCAATAATCCTTAAGAGAGGAGGCCTGGTTGCCTTTCCCACTGAAACGGTATATGGTTTGGGAGCGGATACCTTTAATGCTGAAGCGGTAAGAAGAATTTTTAAAGTTAAACAAAGACCTATTGACAATCCACTTATAGTACATATATCTTCTTTACAGGAAGTTAATAAGGTTGCCTATGATGTTCCCAATATTGCCTTTGAATTAATGGAATCATTTTTTCCCGGACCCCTAACGCTTATACTTCCCCGAAAAGAGTTGGTGCCACCAGAAGTATCAGCTTTTTTACCCACTATCGCCCTCAGAATGCCAGCACATCGTATAGCTATTGAGCTGATAAAAGCTTTGGGCTCACCCATTGCTGCTCCCAGCGCTAATAGATCAACTAAGGTAAGTCCAGTAACTGCTGAGCATGTTTTAGACGACTTAAACGGTGAAATAGAGGCGATACTTGATGGCGGAAAAACTCCCTTAGGAATAGATTCAACTGTGGTAAATGTCTTGAGCGACCCGCCGGTTATTTTAAGGCCTGGTTTTATAACTTATGAGGAGTTGAAAGAGATTATACCGGGAGTTGTTGAATTCAATTATTCGCAAATATCCGATTCAGATTTCAAACCCGTTGCACCAGGAATGAAATACAGACACTATGCCCCTCAGGTGCCTATGCATATGTTCTTAGGAGAAAAACCCTATGTTTGGGAGGAGATACTGAAAAATAAAATACTGAAATCTGAAAAGAGTGTAAAAGTTGGGGTAGCAATATCCAAAGAAGGTTTTATCTATCTTAATCAACCTCCAGATTCTTTCTCTTTAGGTTCTTATAACGACCTTACAGAGGTTGCTTCGCGGTTATACTTAACTCTGAGAGAAATGGAGAAGGTTTACGATATAATTTTAATTGAGGGTTGTGAAGAAAAGGGTGTTGGTAGAGCGCTGATGAACCGCTTGAAAAAAGCTTCTACCAGTATTAAAGTAGTTTAGAACAAAGTAAAAGAACTCTGTAAATTTTAATTTTGTAGTGTCTTTAAGTAGTAAAGATTGTAGATTTATACAAGAAGCATAGTGCAAGCATGATTTCGTACAATACAATATAATAATATCAATTCCTCCAGATAAACTTTTCAACTGTTATCCTCCTTCAGGCTGGTTTTTTAGGATTCTGCCAATACCTTTTATCCTGTCTATAATAGCCACTTAAAGACATCTTCCCCTTAGACAAGATATTGGCTAGGAGCATCCGGCAGTTCAGTGTCGAGTCACTATCTTTTGACGGACCCCAGTAGCCACAGATGCTCCTATATTCATTTTCTACCTGATATTTAATTTCCTATTATAGATCCAGAAATTATAGATACGATCAACCGCAATTAGGCGACAGTTTAAAATAAAATATGACAAATGTTGATTAATGTTGTAATATTTTGATGAGGTAAATTTAACCATTACTGGAGGCATACCAATGGAAGAAAAAAGTATTTACACCACCAAGGAAGCAACAAAGTATTTGGGAATAAGTCCTGCCACTATTTATCGTATGGAAAAACAAGGTCTAATATCTTCAACAAAAACACCTGGCGGACAAAGACGTTTCAGTAGAGAAAGCATTGAAAGATATTTATAACTGTGTCAAAACTTTGAAGCTCCTCAAAATCCAAGTAGATATAAGAGAAAGGACTTTGTGGTAAAAGAAGCTGAAGTCGTTTATGTTGTAGAAAACAAAGAATCAAAATCTAATGAGTTATTTTTCCACTCAGATTCAATATGGATTTATAATACTGATATTTTGAAAACAGAAAGTATTGCAGACAACTCTATAGATTTAATTGTTACCTCACCTCCCTATAATGTAGATATAAAATATAAGGTTCTTTCGTAAAAAAGTTGCAATAATTATAGGTTGAGAATAAAATATTAGATGTAATATTAAGCA
>QLTX01000042.1 GCA_018725175.1 Candidatus Psychracetigena formicireducens | reverse complement strand
TAAAGAAGGCTGCTTAGAATAGGTTTCTATTTATAGCTTGATTTTTTAAATGGGAAGTTCAGGTCTTCATTCTTGACAGATTATTAAGCAGTAAATAAATATAGTTCATTTATAGCTATTTGAAAATAGTGTTAAAATAAAATAGACCACATTTATGACTCCACATTTATGACCACATATTTTAAAACCTTATTTTTCTTGACATTTTTAGAGGATGGTGGTAACCTAAAAACATTAAAACTTTAATCTTAGCTTGAATAATTTTAAAAAGGAGGGTTACAGTCATAGATATGGAAGAGAATGGAGGAAATAACAAAGAAGATAGAAAAAGAGGAAATAACAAGTTTTTTGTTGTAATATTAGCCATAGTTCTCTTAGCCGTAACTGCTTTATTTATCTTTATATCACAACCAAAGCCGAGCGTATCGGCAACTACTGAAGCGTCTGAAATAAAAAGAGGGGAAACGGTTACCTTAACCTGGAGCAGCAGTAAGACGGAAATACTTTATTTAAGCACAATCCCAGCCACAGAAAACATCTTGGAGCTTGATTTACAAGGGTCAATGGAAGTTTCACCACAAGAAACTACAAGGTACATTTTTACCGCAACAAGAGGCAGACATAATGTTGTCGCGGAAATTACAGTAACTGTTGTTGAGCCGCTGCCAGTCATTGAAGCAAAAGTTGAACCCTCAAGAATTATAAGGGGACAGAAAGCAGTTTTATCGTGGAAGGCAACTGATGCTAGCATTGTTGAAATAGACGGGATCGCACGGAGTTTAACGGGAAATCTTGAGGTTTCACCAAAAAAAACAATAACTTACACTTTTAGGGCCACGGGACTTGGAGGAGAAGTTTTTACTACTGTTGAAGTTCGGGTTTTTGATCCACCGCCTGTATACATCGTTGACAAGAAGTTTTACGAAACAGCAGTTTGGTTAGACGTAAAACACGATGATCGAGAATACTGGGTCGTGAGCCTAGAAGTACCAGCGGGGACTCTAATCAGAGCCCCGAGTTCAGGAGAATTTTATATAGTGACGGCATATCGTCCTCCTGACAAATTTGGCGACAGAGTAATGCCAGGTATCAATATTGACTATCCATCTACAAAAGAAATTCAACGTTACGTAAGTATATGTGCTATTTGTGCTATTGGCTTAATCGTAAAAAATCAAAACCAAAGAGTTGAAGCAGGCGATGTGATTGCAAAGATAAAGACAGGAAGGACAGGAAGAATATTTGTGAGTTTTGGTGAGTTTATTACAGGTGACGTGACATGGAACGACGAAGAAACATTCTACGTTCATTTCCCATGGTTATTCAATGGGAAATAAAGTTTGACCGGTTTCTGATTTTGCAAAAAGCAAGAAAGGAAATTGATTTTTATTTTTCTTAGAGGGACAGTTAAGTGAATAATGAAGGCCTGACCCCGAGGTTATTAAACCGAGTTTCCAGTCCTTCACGCTATACCGGTGGGGAATTTAATAGCATTAAAAAGAACTGGGAGACAGCTCCAATTAGGATGGCTATGATTTACCCCGATTTATACGAAATCGGGATGAGTAATTCAGGTCATCTTTTGCTTTATTATCTGATTAATGAAACTACTCCCCATCTCATAGAAAGAACCTACGCTCCTTATTTTGACCTGGAAGAAATATTGAGAAAGGAGAAAATTCCCCTGTTTTCTTTGGAAAGCAGGCAACCTTTAAATAAATTTGATATCATAGGTTTCTCCCTGCAGTATGAGTTAACCTTTACTAATGTGTTAAACATCTTGGATTTAGGTGGGATCCCCTTATTACAAAAAGACCGAAGTGAAAATGACCCGTTAATAATTGGTGGGGGACCGGTAGCTTCCTATCCAGAGAGTATGGCCCCCTTCTTTGACCTGTTTTTTGTAGGTGAAGCTGAAGAGGGATTGTTGGAGATTCTAAATAAAATTACCAGCCTTAAATCAAAGCAAACTTCACGACAGGATATTCTATTGGAGCTAACCAGCATAGAGGGGGTTTATGTCCCCTCTCTTTATGAAGAAAAGTATAGCCAGGAAGGCGTATCTCTGGGGTTAGAACCGGTTAATGGTTGCACAGGTATTCCCAGAATAATTAATAGAAGAATCATCAAAGACCTGGAGTGCGCTTATTTTCCCCTAAAACAGATGGTACCTTTTAAAGCTCCTGTTCATGATAGGGCAGTAGTTGAACTGTTTCGCGGTTGTTATAGAGGTTGTAGATTCTGTTTAGCAGGTTACCTATATAGACCGGTGAGGTTTAGAAGTCTCCCCCTTTTGCAAGAACAATCCAGCAAAATTATTGAAAATACCGGTTTTGACACTTTAGGTCTAACTTCCTTTAACTCTAGCGATTATCCTAACCTGAAAGAACTGATTTTATTTTTGAAAAAGAGTTATGGTGATAAACTTACACTGTCATTGCCTTCTCTGGGGATGAGAGCTTCTTCGGTTGAATTAGCCTGTATAAGCGATAAGCGAAGGACCAATCTAACTTTTGCTCCCGAAGCAGCCAGCGAACGCTTAAGAAAGGTGATTAACAAGAACCTAACGGAAGAAGAAATTTTTAATACTGTAAAAGAAACTGCTAAGCAGGGAATGGATTTATTAAAACTTTATTTTATGGTAGGTCTTCCTACCGAAAGAGAAGAGGATGTGCAGGCTATTGTGTCCTTAGTTAAAGAACTTCATAAAACAGCTAATGCTCATCGCACCAGCAAGAGACCTTTTCACCTTAACATCACCGTATCGCCTTTTATTCCCAAACCTCACACCCCCTTTGAAAGAGAGAAACAACTGTCAATTAAAGACTGTTACGAAAAAATTGGATATTTAAAGAGCCAGCTGCGTGAGCCTCTTTTTACCCTGCGGGAGCATGATCCGCTTATGAGTTTCCTGGAAGGGGTTTTTGGAAGGGGAGGTAGGAATTTACACCGGGTGATTCTCAGTGCTTTTCGGAAAGGAGCTCGGTTTGATGCTTGGGAAGAGCATCTTAAAATTAATTATTATCAGCAAGCTTTTGTGGAAGAAGAGATAGACCCTCTGAGTTACTTAGAAGAAAAAGAAGGACCGTTACCCTGGGGGGTTATTAATTGTGGCTTATCAGCGGAATTATTAAAGCGGGAAAGAGATAAAGCCTTCAGAGAAGAGGAATCTGATGCCTCGTTATTTACTGATATTTAATAGGAAAAGGTCGGTTAGGTTCTTGTCCCATCTGGAAGAGGTAAGAGCTCTGGAAAGAACTCTACGCAGGAGTAAAATCCCGCTTTCCTACTCTCAAGGCTTTTCACCTCGACCGATAATGTCTTTTGGACCTCCCATTCCGGTAGGTTTTTCCAGCCGAGTTCAACTGATGGAAATTAAATTAGATAAACAGTTAACGCCTGAAGAGATATTTTTTATGATTAATCCCACTCTTCCTTACGGTTACAACCTTTCCGAGGTAAAATTTTTAAACGAGAATTATCCTTCTCTGGGTAGTTTTCCCCTGGAAATTAGCTACTTATTGTTAATAGAAGGGAACGGCCTTAAATTATCTATTAACAGTTTTTTGAGCCAACCATACTACCAGGTTTTAAGGGAAGGTAACCGGAAAAAGAAAGAAAAATTATTTAATATCAGACCTTTTGTTTTACATTTAGAAGTTATAAATCGGGCAGAAGTAAACGATTTTCTAAAGACAATAAATATTTCTAAGGACCCTTATGAAATTACCTGGCTTATGCATAATCAAGGCACCGTCATTTTTTTCCAAAGCCTTTACACTACGGAAGGAAGTGTGAAAATAACGGAATTAGAAAAAGCATTAAATGTTAAAATTATTGATGGAGAAAGAATCAACCTTACAAGGCATCGCTAAGAAATGATATTTGACTTTTTGATATCTGTTTGGCTTATTTACCTGTTTTATTCGGGTTATAAGAGAGGGTTAATAAAACAGTTAAGTGCTGTTTTAGCTCTTTTTATAAGCTGGTATGTAGCTTTAGCCCATACAGATACTTTCATAATGCTTTTAGAAAACAGGTTGTCGCTGCTTAGTAAAATCACTGTTTTCGTAGAAAGATTGTTCTTACGCCAAAACCCCAGGCTTTTTGGAATGAAAATCTCCGAAGAAGGTATAAAAGAATTTATTTATACTATGCCTTTTTCTCAATCCATTCAGGAGATTATTATTGGTGGGATATCTGATATAACAGCAAACCTACACCCCCTGATACTGGCAAGTGTGTTAGGCAGACTCCTTGGCCTTATTTTATTGGGAATACTCTCCTTTCTCTTGCTTTTCTTTTTAACCCGCTGGTTATTGAATTTCACTACTGTAATAATAACTAAACTACTCAAATCCCTTCAACCGGTAGGTTTTATCATCTCCGTTCTGGGAGGGATTTTAAACCTTTTCTTTTACGGTTTATTAATACTGTTTCTTTCTGGTTTTGTGGAAACTTTACTACATCAGATGTTTCCGGGATTTATCTCTCTCCAGTTAGAAAAATCAATATTATTTGGTTATATTCGGTTTCTATCAGAGCAGGGGTTTGTAGAAAAAATGGTAATTTTCCTTTATTATCAATTATTAAACCTGCTTAAATAAATTTAACTACAGGTAGCATATGGTATATTATAAATGGCGATGAAAAGAAAGAAAAGATTAGGAATAATATTAAAAGTTTTGGTACCGGTAGTTATGGTTATTATCCTTACTGTATCTGTCTATAATTTTTTCTGGAGGCCACAAACTTTTTATCTGTTTGGGCAGGTAATTGACAGTAACGGGGAGCCAATCATCGGAGCAGAAGTGTTTCTACCTGAACAGGGAGCTGAAGTATTAACTGATGATAAAGGCAGATTCACTTTTCCTCCTATCAAAACAGGTAGGGTAACAATCAGAGCAGAAGTAGAAGGGTTTCATCCCTATGAAGAAGCAATAAGTGGCGTAGGTGGAAATAGAATCCATCTACTTATCACTCTGGTGGAGGTAGGGAAAGAAGAATCCCTTATTCGGATTAAGGTGTTTGATGAGGAAACGAAATCCCCTCTGGTAGGTTCGGTAGTTAACATGGGGGAAACAGTCTGGTACACCAACGAAGATGGTTTAGCTACCATTCCTCTAAAAGCTGGGATTCACTCAATAGAAGTGTTACATCCTGGTTATCAACCGTATAGGATATTCGGGATAGAAACTTTTACTGGTAAAACCACCAACCTTGAAGTAGCCTTGAATAAAGAAAAACCCCTACCAGGGACCTACGGTAACCTGGAAGTTAAAGTTACCGATGCCCAAACAGGTAGGGCTATATCCCAGGTAAGCGTTCAGGTGGGAGAAAAGAAAGGAGTTACCGATATTGAGGGCTACCTTTTACTAACAGAAGTCCCTGCCCAGAGCCTGGAAGTAATCTTTACTGCTTCTGGGTATCTGGTTTACAGGGAAGTGGTGTCTATAAAAGTTAATGAAACCACTGTGTTGAATGTAAGAATGCTTTCTGGCCAGCAGGGTCGCGGTGGAATAACCGGGATAATAAAGGATAGTTCTGATGGGTTACCCTTAAGCGGAGTCTCTGTTGAAGGGAGGGCAGTTAAAGTGCAGACAGGTTTAGATGGGAGATTTGTTTTTCCTGACTTAGTCCCAGGTCCCCTTACCTTGTCTATCAGTTTGAAGGGTTATCAAACTACATCACGAGAAATTCAAATTGAAGCTAATAGGGTTTTACAACTGGAAATATTCCTGGAAAAAATTGTGGTAGAAATTGACCTATCAGGTAGGGTAAGGGGTATAAATAATCAGGCTGTAGTTAGAGCGAGGATTTCAGTAGGGAACATGCAGGTTTTAACCGATGAGGAGGGAAAGTTTTTTCTGAAAATAAGAGATGGTAGAAGGACGGTTCTGATTGAAAAAGAAGGATTCTATACCCATACAGTGACCTTAACTGATGACCCTACGATTAAAGAGTTTAACCTGGATATTCTAATATATAAAGTTGTGCCGGATGGCATTTACACCGGAAAAGCTTCTTCCTCCCAGGGGGCGGTGGAGATGGAAGTAGAAGTAACTGCGGGAAGAATAAGTGGATTGAAGGCTCTTTATTATGAAGGGAGTTCTGCCTTTATGAATCTGTTTCAGGAAAAGTTAATGGAAGTTGCTCGTGAAGTGTTGCGTATGAATCCACACGATTTCTTAAGGAATTTTATCCCTGTTGAAGATGGCCCCAAAGAGGTTATTCTTTTAGCCATCAGGCAAGCTTTGAGTTTACCTTAAAATATAAATCCTTCTTATATTGGTTTTCACTCGAACCCCTTATTTACCTTCACTCAGAACCCCGATTCAGGGTCCCCTCATTTCCTCGTCATTACGGGCATATTACTTTTTAATGTGGCTTTAGAAGGCCTTGAATTATTGATAGTTAGTGGTATTATTGATTTATTTATTAAACCATGTCAATTAACACTTTAAGGATGGATGCCATGACAAAAAAAACATTGCCCATATTGTGGATGTCGAGAAGTAATAAAAAGAGGTTATTATGCAAATAGCAAGCAGAGTTCTCGATGATAAAAAAGCCACATTTTTAAGTAATATGCCCATTACGAGCCCCGCACTTATTTATCAATCTCCAATAGGTGCGGGGCGTGGTAATCTCAGAGTTTTTCCACTTTGGACTTTCTACTCCTGGAAGAGAGGGGAGTAGGATAGTAATTATGTTATAATTTCTTTGTTTAATCATATGCTGAAAGGATGTAATCACAATGAAAAATCTGTATGATTACCTTGGATTAGTTGCTTTTGGAGTTAAGGGGGGAGTAGTGCTTCCAGGGGACGATATCGTGGAGTTTGTAGTAGAAATCCTAAACCGGTGTGTTAAAGATAACCTCATATCAGATGGTGATGTAATTTGTGTCACCGAATCAGTAGTTGCCAGGTCCCAGAACAATTTTGTATCGGTGGAGGAGATTTCTGAAACCTTAAAAAAGACACTTAATTTGAAAAAGGGTAGCAGGGTGGGGGTTTTATTCCCTATTTTGAGTCGGAATCGCTTCTCTTCAATACTTAAAGGGATAAGTCGGGCTACCGAAAAAGGAGAGGTGGTGCTACAACTTTCCTTCCCCTCTGATGAGGTAGGTAACAGGATTATTTCCGAAGAAGCTCTTTGTCGTCTCGGGTTGGGGTTGAATTCTTGTATTAAAAAGGCGGAATTAAAAGGGGTTTTTATATCCCACCCCATAACTGGAGTGGATTACTTAGATTATTATGAGGGAATTATTAAAGATGAAGGAGCCATTCCTGATATTTATCTTTGTAATAATCCTCACCAGATTATTTCTTGTCCCTTAGATGCTTTGATTGTTTCTACTATACATAAGAGGAATGAAGATAAGGCAATGTTTATTAAGGATTTCCCTAAGGCTATTACCCTTCAGGAGGTTTTCAGTAACCCCACAACTCCTTCCTGGTCAGAATGGGGTCTTCTGGGAAGCAATTTATCTGCCGGTGAAAAAATCAAGTTAGCTCCCCGAGAAGCAAGCAAGGTCGCGGAGCGCATTCAGGAAAAAATAAAAGAAAAGTGGGGATATTCAGTAGAAGTAATAATTTATGGTGATGGAGCCTACAAAGACCCTGTAACCGGTATCTACGAGCTGGCTGACCCTCAACCTGCTTTTGGTTTAACCCAGGGATTACTTAACCGTTGGAGGTTAGGGGTGAAATACAAATACCTGGCTGACTCACTATTTAGCGAAGGCAAGTCCCGGGAAGAGATAGGAAAATGCATAACCGAACGAAGAGATATTCTAAAATGTATTCCTTCCAATGCTCTGGAGGAGCTGGGTACCACCCCCCGCAGGTCAGAGGATTTGATTGCCAGCCTGGCTGATTTAGTAAGCGGTTCAGCGGATGCTGCCACACCGGTGGTAGTAGTTAAAGGCTTTTGATGAAAAAATTAATACTCTTAATCATCTCTTTGTTGCTTTTACCTGTTTTAAACAATGCCTGGGCTCAAGGAGTAGATGTTTCTGAAAATCAACTTAAGTGGCACCGGGGTAGTATATTAGAGATAATCAGCGAAAAACCAGCATCACCCCTTGAAGGAACAGGTCTTACAGAGACTATTCAGATTTTAAAAGTGAGAGTTAATAGTGGTCAGTATAGGGGAGAAGTATTTGAAGTAGAAAACCATCTTACCGGACAACCAATTTTTGATATTCAAGTTAAAAGAGGTGATAGGGTATTACTGTTAATTGATGAAGAAAACGGTAAGGTGGAAAACATTTATTTAGCCGACCTGGAAAGAGATAGGTCAATCTATTTATTAGCAGCTTTACTTGTTTTAGCAGTGGTCTTCTTTGCTGGGGCAACGGGTTTGAGGTCTTTAATTGGACTTATACTGACAGTTTTCCTTCTGGTGGGGGTATTTTTACCGCTAACAGCTGCAGGGCATAAACCCCTTAACTTAACCCTTTTGATTGTGGGCATATCCTCCCTGGCTACTTTTTTGCTGGTTGGTGGACTGAAAAGAAAAGCCCTGGCTGGGATGTTGGGAACCTGGGGTGGGATAGGTTTTTCTTACCTTTTGGTAATGTATTTTGGTAGGAGCGCTTATCTTAGGGGATTGGTGGAAGAGGAAGCCCAGATGCTTCAAATGACTGAAGGTTTTGCTGCTTTTGATTTTCAAGGACTTATTTTTAGTGCTATTCTGATAGGTGCTTTAGGGGCAGTGATGGACGTAGCCATGTCGGTAGCTTCTGCTATTTCGGAAATCAAAACTGCTAACCCTGCTATTAGCAGGAATGATTTAATTAAAGCAGGTTTTAATATGGGTAGAGATATTATTGGAACAATGACCAACACTTTAGTATTAGCTTATATAGGGGGAGCATTACCCATTATGTTGTTATTTATGGTGTATAACCCTCCTTATATAAAAATGATAAACCTGGAACTAATCTCCACTGAGCTTATAAGGGCTTTAATAGGCAGTCTTGGTTTAATCTTTACCGCACCCATAACTACTATCATTGCCTCCGTTTTAGAAAGCAGGAGGTGAAATATGTTCAATTTAAAAAAAATAATAGCTGAAATTACCTGGCCTAAACTTCGGAGGTATTTGTTTACGGGTGTTTTAACCCTACTACCGGTGGTAGTAACCATTTATGTGTTGTGGACTCTTTTTGTTTTGGTTGATTCCATATTGGGAAGCCTGCTTTACCGTTTGTTAGGAGAAAATATCTGGGGATTGGGGCTGTTGGCTTTTTTAGTGTTGGCTTTGGTAGTGGGGATGTTCGTAACGAATGTTATAGGTAGACAACTTTTTAGCTGGATGGAATCTCTGATTAAAAAAATACCATTAGCTAATATAATTTATAACACAATTAAACAAATGAGTGATGCTATATTTCCAGTCAGGGATGGAAAAAAGAGTGCTTTCAGGCGGGTGGTGTTGGTTCAATACCCCAGACAGGGAATATTTTCCTTGGGATTTGTTACCGGAGAAGGATTGGAATTTAAAGAGTACTCTAATATTGACCTGGTAAAGGTTTTTATAGTATCCACCCCTAATCCCACCACCGGGTTTTTAATCTTTGCTCCCCGAGAAGAGGTTATTGATACCGATTTTACTATTGAAGAGGGTATGAGAATTATTATTTCTGGAGGAACTGCTAATATCTCCCAGAGGAAGAGAAAATAAAAGTTGATTGAAGGAATTAGAGAGTTTTTACTGCAGACAGTTCCTGCAGGAACGGAAGCCATAATATACCTGCAGGGTTTTAGAAATGCCTTGCTGGACAGATTATTTTTGCTGATTACCTTCCTGGGAGATGGAGAATTTTACCTTTTTCTGTTTTTAGTCGTTTACCTGTCGGTTAATAAGCATTGGGGAAGGGGTTTAGCTTACATTTTGCTCATTTCTACTTATATTAATCTGCTTATTAAGGATGTGATCGCCCTGCCCCGACCCTATGATTCCCGTATTACTATTTTAAGATCAGAAACCTCTTACTCTTTTCCCAGCGACCATTCCCAGGTAGCGCTTTCTACTTATGGTTTTTTCGGCTTAAGAGTTAATAAATGGTCTGTTTGGTTAGTTTTCATACCGTTAATTCTTCTGATTGGATTATCACGAGTTTATATCGGAGTGCATTACCCCCAGGACTTATTAGGAGGTTGGTTATCAGGCTTATTTATACTAATAATCTGGGAGGGTATGCAACACCGTATAAAAAATATTCCTCCTTTATTATCCTTCATTCTGGCCATAATTCTTCCTCTACTCCTTATGGTGCTTTTTTATTCCAGGGAAAGCCTGAAAACCATGGCCACCTTGATGGGTGTTTCCCTGGGTTTCCAGTTAGAGAAAGCTTTAGTAGATTTTGAGGCTGATGGCTTACTTCTCCAAAAAATAGTTAGAATTTTGGTGGCTTTACCAATCATAGCCACAGTCTGGTATGGTTTAAAGATTATTTTACCTGATTTATCTATTTTTGTTTTTATTCGTCACCTGGTATTGGGGTTTACTGTTTCATTCTTTATTCCCAGTTTATTAAGCAGGTTGAAGTTAGTAAAAAAAAGAAATAGCTTAACCTGGAGAAATAGTTAAACTACTATTTATCTGCTTATAATGATCCCAAAATCCGCGATAGAAAACTAAATTTCTTTTTTGCAGCAAAAACTGGGGCTTAAAAACTCTTTCTTTAATAAAAATGAGGTTTGCA
>QLTX01000041.1 GCA_018725175.1 Candidatus Psychracetigena formicireducens | reverse complement strand
TGTACGATTTCAGCGTTCCATTTGACAACAATCAGGCCGAAAGGGATATCCGAATGATGAAGGTTCAACAGAAAATCTCAGGAACCTTTCGCAGTACTCAAGGAGCAGATATTTTCTGCCGTATCAGGGGCTACATCTCCACCGTCAGGAAGAACTCCCTTCCTATCATCGACGCTATTCAAGCTGTCTTCGAGGGAAATCCTTTTATTCCGGCAGGCGCGGGCCCTCGACAATGGTGCTTTTGTTTGCTACCATTATTATGGAGGCTGAATAGTTACTAATTACGCAACATAGTAGTAGTTAGGCAAAATTAAGTTTTTGATAATAAAAAAGTAAAAAAGGAGGTGTAACCGAATAAAAAGAGAATGCAGGGTTAATAAAATAGAAAATCTTTATATAAGGAGGGTATTAGATGTCAAAGATAATCAGAGTTAATATGAGCAACTTAACCGTGAAGGAAGAGGCTGTTCCCGAAAAGTATAATCTTCTCGGTGGAAGAGGGCTTACTTCCCAGATAGTCTATGATGAAGTTCCTCCACTCTGTCATCCCATTGGTCCCAACAATAAATTGGTTATAGCCCCGGGCATAGTAACCGGGACAGCTGCCCCCAGTTCTGGGAGAGTATCCGTGGGAGGTAAATCACCTCTTACTAATACCATTAAAGAGTCCAATGCAGGAACTAAAACCAGTCAATTTTTAGCGCGTCTGGGCATTAAAGCTATTATAATAGAAGGTCAACCAAAAGATAAAAACAAGAAATACCTTCTAAAAGTAAACAAAACTGGTTTAGAAATAGTTCCTGCTGACGAGCTTTCGGGTCTAGTAACTTCAGCAACAGTCAATAAACTACTGGAAAAACATGGAGATAAAGTCGGAGTTATGTGCATTGGTCCTGCCGGGGAATGGTTGATGGCTAATGCTGGAGTATGCTTTAACGATACCGAAAACAGAGCCACCAGATATTCCGGTAGAGGGGGTTTAGGTGCGGTTTTAGGTTCTAAAGGTGTAAAAGCTATGGTAGTGGATGCAGCAGATACTTCTGGCATAAAGCTGGCTGATGAAGCCATCTTCAGAGAAGGGCAGAAGAAACTGGTAGAAGCTTTAAGAACCCATTGGGTTACCAAACCAGGAGGAGCTTTAAATTCTTATGGAACTGCTGTTCTGGTAAATGTCCTAAACGAAGCAGGTGGTTTTCCTACCCGCAACTTTTCCAGTGGTAGATTTGAAGGGGCAGCCAAAATAAGTGGTGAAGCCATCGCTGAGATGGTGAAAATTAGGGGTGGAAAAGGCACTATGGGTCATAGCTGTCATCCGGGATGCATCATAAGATGCTCTAATGTCTATCCTAACCCGGATGGTTCGGAGATGGTGTCAGTTCAAGAATATGAATCTGTCTGGGGACTGGGAGCTAACTGTGGAATTGATAATCTGGATGTTACTGGAGAGTTAATCAAATTATGTAATGAGATTGGCCTGGATACGATTGAGGCAGGGGTTACCCTGGGGGTTGCCATGGAAGGGGGACTGGCTAATTTCGGTGATGGGAAGAAAGCCATAGAACTGATGCAGGAAATCGGTAAAGGTTCTCCTCTGGGAAGAATACTCGGTCAAGGAGCTTCTTTTACCGCTAAAGCTCTGGGAGTTGCTAGATGTCCCACGGTTAAAGACCAGGGTATGCCTGCTTATGAACCAAGAGCAGTGAAAGGTATTGGTATTACCTACTGCACCACCCCTATGGGTGCTGACCATACTGCCGGATACACCATCGCTCCTGAAATCCTTTCTGTAGGAGGAAAAGCTGACCCCTTAAGTGTGGAAGGCAAAGCCGATACTTCCCGTGGCTTACAAGCAGCCACAGCTTTCCTTGACTCAACAGGTTACTGCCTGTTCACCGCCTTTGCCATCCTGGATATTCCTTCAGGACTGGAAGGCATGGTGGAAACCTGCAACGGTGTTCTGGATACAAAATGGACTGTTAACGATGTAGGCAGGATAGGCTTGGAAACAATGAGGACCGAGAGAAATTTCAACGAAGCCGCAGGATTCAGCAAACTTAATGATAGAATACCTGAATTTATGAAATACGAACCGTTACCTCCTCACAACCATGTGTTTGATGTTCCTGATTCAGTTTTAGATAATGTGTGGGAGTTTTAGTTAGTTTAATAATCAAAAATGGGGGTTAGCCATCGGGCTGACCCCCACTATTATAAGGAGTGTAGTCATCACAATAGAAGTTCATCTGTATGGAAAGCTGAAACGATTCACTTCTCATCCCGACCCATTTGGAGAGTCGGTGTTGCTTATTGAGTACTTTGATGCTGATAAGATTGAGGATATTATCCATAGAATAGGAATCCCGCTTAAGGAAGTGGGTAGTAATATATTTTTAAATGGAGGGTACTCCGGGTTAAGAAGACGGGTCAAAGATGGCGACCGCCTGGTGGATATTTCCCGATGACATGCAGCTTTTATATAAATGGTATTTCAACAAAGTAGATGAGTAGATAATGATGATAAAGGTAAAAGTAACGGCTTACGCTACGCTTAAAAAGTATATACCTCAAATAAAGATAGGGGAGTTTCTCACTCTGGAGCTCCCAGAAGGAACTCAATTAAAAGAAATATATGACAGATTCTTAATTCCTCAGGAAGAAGTAAAGCAGGTATTTATAAACGGTCTAAGAGCCGAAAACGATACTATCTTAAAAGAAGACGACAGGATTGCCATATTCCCTCCGGTAGCTGGAGGATAACCTTATTCTATGGATTTCCTTAAAGAGAAAATGGAAGATGGATTCGTTCTTCTTAAGAGAGATATTTCCCTCAAAAAAGTATACATTGAAGTAACCAGTCGTTGTAATCTCAGTTGCATTACCTGTATAAGAAATGTCTGGTTAGACCCTATGGAAGATATGGACCTGGAGACTTTTATAGGCATCATAGAGCAATTAAAAGGTTTTAAGAGTGTAAACGAAATTGTTTTTGGTGGTTATGGCGAACCGCTGTACCATCCACAAATTCTGCAAATGCTGGAAAAAACCAAAATGGAAGGGTTTAAAACCACCATTACCACCAATGGCGTCCTGTTGGATAAGAAAACAGCCAGCATTCTGGTAAACCTAAACCTAGACCAGATTGTGGTTTCCTTTGATAGCGCCCAACCTCAGCAGTACGGAAGTATCAGAATTGGGGCGAGTCTGGTTAATGTGGTAGCCAATATTAATAGTCTGAATGAGGAAAAGTTAAAAAAGAAGAGTCACTTACCTAAAATAGGGATTGAATTTGTGGTTATGAAAAGAAACTATCAGGAAATCCCCGCTATGACCATGCTTGCCACCAGAACTCTCGGGGCATCTTTTGTTAAAGTTACCAATATACTGCCTCATACCGAGGAAATGACCAAGGAAGTGCTATACGGTGGACAGCACGAGCTCTCTCTAACTCCTACCTGGCCTGTGTTTATGGGGGAATGGTTACAGTGGGGTTCTATGGAATTACCCAGAATGAAGTGGGGTGCCCTGAGGCAGTGTCGTTTTTTGTTGTCTGATGCTGTTGTAATATCTGTTGATGGTAAGGTAAGCCCCTGCTATCCTCTTCTTCATTCTTATCCGTATTATATTTTCGGAAGAAAAAAGGAGGTTAAAAAGCATAGTTTTGGCAATGTTAAGGAGAAAAAACTTATTAATATTCTGAATGCAGATGAGTTTTTAAGATTTAGATACAGAGTTAGAAACTTTGATTTTCCCTCCTGCGTAGACTGCGAATTAAACTCTAACTGTGAATATGCCTCTTCCAATACTGATTGTTGGGGAGGAGACCCGTCCTGTGCCGATTGTCTTTTTGCTCAGGATATTGTCAGGTGCCCCTGATAATGGTCAGCTCTTGAATATGAGGACGCTAAGTTATACCAGGTTAAAGAGGAAGCTTTGGTCCCTCCCGACCCCTCCGTAAATAAATAGAATTGACCTTATTTTTTATCTTATGTGAATAATGAAGACCTGACCCCAGAATTTTTCCTTTTCCTGTACCACTTCCATAAGTAAGAACCTACAAAGGTCCCAACAACCAAGCCTACTACTATCAGCCACCACAAAGTGAGGTAGTGGTAAATATTAGTTACCACCCTTACTCTGGTAGGGAGAGGCTCACGGAATTCCACTACTGTTTCATCTAGTGATATTCTTCCTGTAGTGGAAGTAATTCTAAGTGGTGGATAGACAGTTATCTGGTAGGCGGGAGTTTTCCTGGATAAAATACGGAAAGTATCTTCAACTTTTTTTGTGAAGAAGTTCAGGCGTTCAAGTATTATCTCTTTAAGGGCTGGCTCCAGTCTTTTGGCTTCCCAGTTTTCTATTTCTTTCTTTAATTCGGAAAGTAAGAGTTGTTGGTTATCAATAGAGAGAAGGGGAAGTTCTTCCGACCACGAATAACTGGTCCATAGAAGGCGAGGTGACCGAGTCAGTTGAAAAACATCCTCGGATATATAGGGGAAAAACCAGGGAGCATGGAAGATAAGGCTTTTATCAGGAAGATGGCGGATAATCTCCAGCCTGCTCTCCTCTAAGTCTTCCTGGTCAGTTCCACGAATGGTAAATTGAAGAATATAACGGGTATGGTCTCTTTCCTCTTTCCAGTGGAAGAAGACACTTTCTCTTGTTTTTGCTACCTCTTCATTAAGTTTATCCTTGATTAAGTTCTGAAGCCACTTTTCAGTTATTAGGTCAAAGTAGAAATAGACTGTTCGGGTAATCTCTCTTTCCGTAAGAACAACCTGCACTCCAGCGTGAGGAAGAAGGGCATAAAAGAAGTTAGTTTTGTGTTTATTAAGGAAGAGGCTAAGAAGGGAGTTACTAATTTCTTGGTTACCAGGATCACGACGCAGAAGTTGGGATAGAGATATGATGGATTCTTCCTCTCTTCCTTCGGCTTCATTGAGAAACTTTACCAGAATACCTCTGAAAGAATTTTCTGTTCTATCAAGCTGGTTTTTGAGAGTGGTTTCGCCTGGAAAGATGATGAGAGCGCCTTTTAAGGTTCTTAAAGAACTTATATAATAATCTAAAGCCAGGGGAAGATTGTCCTTAGCGTAAGAGGCCATGAGTTCAAAATAACGGGAAAGTTCCCGATAGGCACCCAGATGTCTGGGATTAAGGCTTAAACTCCTTTCCAACTCTCTTTTACCCTGCTCTGCCCAGAAAGGGATTAAAGGTTTCAGGACATCTTTGGTCTCTGCCAGATTGAGGTAGCTTAAACCCAGGAGGTAGCGCATCTCAGGAGAGTTTGGGGATTTAGCTACCATACTTCTGGCATCTACCATGTTTCTCCACAGGTTGAGGTTAGGGAAACCTATATTTAGGTCTGAAGCAGGCTCCAGGTTGCGACCTTCCCATATAATACTGTTCCTGCTTATTCTTATATCTTTGGGTGTGGCATCCAGTATAAGGTTTTCTTCTATCAGGAAAGGGAAATCCACTTTTACATTAATTTGGGAAACATTTCCCTTAAAAGATCCCAGAAGGCTGAGAGGATAACTGAGTTCACACCAGCCAAAGAGGGGTATTTGGTAAGAGTAATTAATATTTACATTTATTCTCTGGTTTTCTCCTGCTTCTACCATCCATACCTGCCAACGGTCTTTTGTTCCTTCCAGGAGAACGGTGTTATAGAAAGTGGCTTTACGATTAACGAAAAGGCGAAAACCTGTGGTGACCACCTCAAGTCCTGGCGAGGTGGGTAGAGGGAATCCCAGTTGGAAGGTTCCAGCTTCTCCAATATTTCTCAGTGTAAAAAGAGACTCAACCACTGCCTGGGGGTAAAATTCTTCTTTAGCCTGTTGCAGCTTAATAGTTATCTCTGCTTGTTCCAGAACCAGGTTGGTGTCAAGGTTTAAGGGCCCATAGATGCCTGCTCGGGTTATCAGGGGGGCAAAAGCTTCTGCTTGTAAGTTACCGATTCCTAAAAACATACTGGATATTAAAAATATGGAAATCAGAAATCTAAGTAATCGCACTTTCAAAAACCTCCTGTATTTATTTTATTTTACTCCCAATCTTCCATAAATCTGGTTATTTCAGCTGATTTTTCTAATAGTTTTCCCCGTTTTAATTCCAGGGCTACTGCCACCAGAATTAAAATTAACCCAAGACCGCCCCAGAGTATAGTTTTATGTTCAGCCCACAACCTTACAAAGGATTGTATCCCTACATTTAGTAGTAGGGCTCCTATTCCACCGAAGAAGAGGATTCTGTTTCTCAATACCAAACCGAGGGCGAAGAGAGTCACGCCTTCTAAAGCCATTATGAGCCCAAATCTTCCCATACCATCAGGAACAGTAAACATCTGGATAATGGTAGGAAAGATAATTAAAGCCAAAAACAGAAGATACCATCTCCTTCTTTCTGAAATAAGTACCTGGCGACCTAAAGTCAGGAGGTAAACCAGGAGCCCCAGAGCCAGAGGGTAGGTGTAAGGTTGGTAAATTTTAATATCCCGAGCCAGGATAAAGGTATAGTAACCCAGGTAAAAAAAGATGATGCTACCGTAAGCGAAGATATGTTTATAAATAAGTGAAAATCTGTTTAATCCTATAAATACGAGTAAATAAAGAAAACCCAGGTTCACTGCTGTGGATAAATCGGGATACTTAAGATAGCCCAGAATCAATGAGGTTGCAGTCAGGATTGTTGCTAAAGATAAGGCAGGTATAGTGAACAGCTCAGCTTTCTTCTGTAGGGCAATGTTCTGAGAAATGAGAAAGATAACATAAAGGAAGATAGAAAAGAGTGCTATAGGGAAAGCCCAATGGAGGGAGAAAGTACCTATATCAAATCTAATAAGGGCTCCATAGGAAAAGGTAAGGGATAGGAGAGATGCCCAGGCCATAAAGTGGGGCAGGGAGCGGGTATTAAAAGCGGACTCAGGTTGTGAAGAAGGAGTCAAAAAGACAACCAGGGCGTAGAGGAGAGCATAAAGAAGGGAGAGGAACCCGAAGGTGGGGGTGTGGGGTAAAGCCAGGATAAGAGAAAGAGGTGTTAATGAAAAACCTATCCACCAGAGGGGAGGTCTAAAGAGATTCTGCAATTCTCCACGGAGTTTAAGACCAACGGCTATAAGAGCCAGAGAATAAGGAGCGAGAAGGGCTGCTAGGGTGGGTGGGCGATAGGGGAGGATAGTTTCCCAGCCCATTCCACCGTAAATCAAGAAGATGTAAGACGCGGTTAAAAGGAGGGCACCAGCCCAGGCAAAGTAGTTCTTTCCCTTTTTGTAAGCTGTAAAAGTATAAACGAGGGCAAAAGTGAAGAATAACCAGATTCTACTATGGTAGGAGTATAGAGAGAAGATAATAACTGGTAGGGAAAGAATATAACCGAGAAGGGTGGCAGGGCGAGATAGCTCCTCTCTTTTATGGTATCCAAGGGCAAAGAGAGCTAAAACCAATGGCGTCCACCACCAGGAGGCGGAAACAAAATCTCCCAGACCTCCCCAGCCAGCGAAAGGGGATGTGAGCCAGTAGGCGTATCCGTAAGAAATGGTCAGGGTTATAAGAGAGGCAAATCCGAAGCGGAGGGAGCGGTTAAAAAGAGCTGTCCCTCCGTACAGGAGCCCCCAGAGAAGGGTGAGCCAGAAGGCAGCCGAGGGATGGTCAATAGCCAGGAAGATGGATAGGAAGGTTAGGCCGTAACCTACCCTCATCACTGGCCCCCCCAACTCCTTTAAATTAAGCCCTCTCTCTAAGAGATAACCAATAGTAAGTAAAAGGACTGCCAGAGGAATTATCCCTAAGGCCACATTATAAAGAGAGGTGAAAAGGGGAAAACGCCAGCCCAGGAAATTATAAATATCAAAACCATAAAGGAGGGTAAGATAGGAATAGCTCAGAGAAAGAGAAAAAGCGTAAGAGAGGTAAGGTGAGGTGGTTAAGAAGGCGCCAAGAGCGAAAATAATTGCCCAGGATAGACCCAGACTTATGGCTAAGTTGGGGTGGGAGAGGGATAAAAGAAGGGAAAGAAAAGATACCCCCCAGCCAAAAGACCTCAGGGGTAAATCAAATAACTCTAACCTCTCTTCCTTGAACATTGTTTGCTTTAGTTTAATCATATGACCGATGATAAGAAGAAACAAGGCATAAGGGAACAGCCACCAGCTCAAGGAGCCCAGTCCTTCATAGAAGGGGAAGGGGGCTCTGTAACCTGTAAAACGGAAGGCTTCAAAGAAGTGAAGGGAGAAAAGATAGGACAGAGTAAAAGTGGAAGTGGTAATCCAGGCAAAGACAGGGGAAGAATAGATGTAGGCTGTAAGGAGATATAAGAGGGTGCAAATAAGTCCCACCACCACCAGAACTCCTTCCTGTTCTAAAGATAGGATAAGGGAGAGAAAAGTCAGTCCATAACCCATTATAATTGGGGGTTGGGCAATAGTTATTCTCTTTTCCAGTCTCTTCAGGACTTCTCCAATTCCAATCAGAAGCAGAGCCAGAGGGATGATAGCTAAGGATAATTGGGCAGGATTAACCAGGAAGGGCAAGCGGTAGGTAAAACCATACAGCCCACCGCGATAGAAAGCGTCAAACCAGGAGGCCACTAACAGAAGGGTAGCTCCCCAGGCGTAAGGCAAGGAGTCCTCCAGATAAGCCAGTAGGGTAAATATTATTGCTCCAATGAGGGTAGTCCAGAGGAAAGGTTCAGGGTTGAAGGGAAGAAGAATAATTGCCAAAAGACAGTTAAGGAGTCCAAACAGGTTAAGAGGCTTAAAGAAATCATTCCAAAGAGTTTTTACCTTGCTTAATCGGCTAAGATATAGAAGAATACCTCCTGTAGCCATCAGGTAAGGAGATTGGTAAAGGTAGGATACTCCCAGAGCGGTGATTCCTTCCAGGATGGCAATTTGTAAAAGTCCTGCAGAAATCCAGGAAAAGAAGGGAAGCTTTAGTACATAGCAATAAAGGGTAGATAGAAGTGCGGTAGATAGGAAAGTCAGGGCTAAAGCGCCATGCTCAAAGGGGCGGTTTCTATTTATATATTCAACGAGACTGATAATAACTATTGCTGATAAAGAGAGAGCCATTAAGCCCCCAGCTCCATAGAGAAAACCTCGCTTTAACCAGTGAATATGTTTTTTTATTCTATGACTAAGAACACCAACAATCAAAGCAAGGGTTGCCAGGATAGGCGGATAAAAGTCAAAGATTAAGCGGTATTTGTAAGCAATCTCAATTATGAGAGTGCTTAAGCCTGCTAAGCTAAGGTAAACAAAGAGAGAATCCTTCAGGTAAAAAGAAAGAAAGATATAGAAGAATGTGCTCAAAAGAGTAGCCAGAAAAACAATGAGGTCTGGGTCAATGTTAGTGAAAGAGTGGAGGAAATACCAAACATTTATAGGGAAAAGTATGGAGGTTAGAATAAGGAGAGCAATACCGGCTCTATAAATTTTCAATCGAAAAATCAAGAAGAGTCCTATCAGGAATGCCAGGAGGGTGGTTATGAGAAGGATAGAAACTCTGACCCAGGGGACGAATCTGACCCACTCGTAGCGGACGAAGATGAAAGCAGCTGCCACCATAAGAAATACTCCGATTCCCAGGAGCCAGCGGATATTCTCTTCACTGAAGACTGTTTTCCAGGAGAAGGGTTTGCGAGGTGGAGGAGGTGAAATCGGTGGTTTTGGAATTATATCAGGGGGAATAGGTTTTAAAGGAAGACCTTTTTCATTTTCTTCTAAAGGTTGTGGTACTGGCTTGATTGGAAGTGGCTCAGGCGTAATTGGGAGGGGTTCTTTAATTAAAGGAGGTTTCTCTTCTATAGGTGGAGGCAAGTCAGTTACTTTTTCCCCTAACTCCTGTAAAATAGAGTTTTTTAATATTTGAAACTGACTATCGCTTATAATCCCTTTAATTTTCCAGGTTGTGAGAAGATTGAGAAAGAATAGATTCTTTTCTAATTTTTTACCTGCTTCTTCGTTGCGTTTTCTCACTTTTCTGATAAGAAAAACTCCAGCGTGCAAGATGATGATTCCAAATAAAATATGTGAAATATTGTTAATGGTAGGATGAAGCAAAAAAGATCTGAAGCCGTTTATAGTTAGTAAAGCTCCAAAAACAATCAAACCATAAGCTAAATACATACTCAACCACCTTTAAGTAATTACTGAGTTTATTATACCTTAAAAATCATACCGTCAAGATAATTGTGTCTGCTTCTCCCTCAGATTTTCATAACAACTTAAAACCTTTAAACATCCTTATTGGTAGTTTTTCATTCTTACTTCTCAGCACCAAATAAAGTAGATTTATCAGACTGTCTTTAAGAGGTGAATACCTCTACGGTTTTAGTTCTACTTTTAACCTCTTTAAAACTAAAATGGTTATCAATTTATGGATGAAGGCTACCATTTTTTATGGTCTCTGTAAACAATACAATTAACTTTACAATGTCCGAATTACTGATGAGAGCGCAGAAACTTATGGGTGTTTTCTACACTCTCTTTTCTTTTAGCGCCTTATTACAAACTTGACAATAGTTCTGAGGAGGTAACCTGCAAGGCCACCAAGAATAACACCTAAGAGAAGGGAAGGTATCAGGGCTTCTTGGCTTTGCGCTACGAATGGACACACAATCATAAGAAGAAACAATGCCCACACTATCGGTAACAGGGCGAGTAGATAGGTTATTGAATAACTTAAGTTCAACAACCTCTACACGAAAAGCCTTGATATTACAACATTTGTCTTTTCGTATTTGCAC